>NZ_JBKKAP010000038.1:0-18784 GCF_046714615.1 Paeniglutamicibacter sp. | reverse complement strand
CTCAATAACCCCTCACCCCCCCCCCCGGGGGTTAATGGGTCGGGGGGCCCCCCCCCCCCCCCGGGGGGGGCACGCCTCCTTCGTGCATGAGCCGCGGCGAGCGGCCGGGCAACGCATGTCGGCAGCGCTTCGGATCGGATAGTCTGGACCCGAGGGCCGCATATGCGCACCTGTCACGGCCCGGTTTTCCTCCCGTCGCCTAGTCACCTGGAGCCCGAGCTTGGATCCGACCGGCACCCCAGCGTTCCTCCCCCTCTTGCTGCTCTCGATGGTCCTGACCGTTTTCTTTGCGTGGGCTGCTGCCTTTGCCGTGCGACGCATTCTCGGCGTTCCGGTGGGATGGCCACGTTCGTTCGCCGTCGGACTGGTCGTCTGTTTCGGCGGCACGCCGCTGACCACCGTCTTCCTCTCCAACTCCGGGATCGTCGATGCCGAAGACGCCCAACGGGCCGTGGTCCCCACGCTCCTGCTGTTCGGGCTCTCGATCGCCTGGGCCTTCGCGCTGGGCACGGGGTTGCTGGTGGCCGTGGAGGTGTTGTGGCCCACCGGAAGCCTGGGCACGCCCTGGGGCCTGGTCCGCTCACTGAGGGCATCCGGCGCGCGGCGCGGGCGCTATCTGCACGTCACCAGGATCGCCTTCCGCGAGGGACTGCTGCGTCCCGTCAACGCGCGCTCAATGCAGCGCGGAACCCCCGAAGCGGCCAGGACGGCGCGTTCCCTGGCCGCCACGCTTGGCAAATCCGGGGTCACGTTCATCAAGCTCGGGCAGATGCTCTCAACCAGGGCCGACGCGCTGCCGCCGGAGTACATCGCCGAGCTGTCACTGCTCCAGACGCGGGCGGAACCCGAACAATTCACCGAGTTGCGCCCGCTGCTGGAGGAGGCATTGGGCAGGAGCGTCGACGAGGTCTTCCACTCGATCCAGGCCGAGCCGCTGGCTTCGGCCTCCGTGGCACAGGTCCACGCGGCGGTACTCCTCTCCGGGCAGGCGGTCGTGGTCAAGATCCAACGACCCGCGGCCCGCAACCAGGTCAAGGTTGATTTGGACATCATCGAGCGATTTGCCCGAATGCTCGAACGCCGCACCTCGTGGGGCAGGGCGCTGGGGCTTGAATCGCTCGCCGTGGGATTCGGGGTCTCCCTGCGCGAGGAGTTGGACTACGCGATCGAGCTCGAGAACATGCGTGCCGTGGCGGCGGGAAACCCAGCACTGAAGATCCCGACGGTCTATCCTGAATTCTCCTCGAACAAGGTGCTGGTCATGGAACACCTCGACGGCGAGCCACTGGGCGAGGCCTGCCTGAGCGCCGAACCCCCCGAATTCCGACGGGCGCTCGCCATGGAGCTGTTCGGCGGAATTCTGTCGCAGGTGATCGTCTCGGGCGTGTTCCACTCCGACCTGCATCCCGGAAACATCCTGGTCCTGCGCCAAACCGCGCCGGGAACCCGGGAGGAGACAACTGTCCGTCCGGCCCTGGCGCTGCTCGACTTCGGCTCCGTGGGGCGCCTCGGGCGCGACGCCCGGATGTCGTTGGCCGGATTCATCGTGGCAGTCCAGGCCGACGACAATGTCGCCGCCACCGACCGGCTGCTGGAAATGGTGGAACGGGCGCCCGCCCTGGATCGACGCGCCCTCGAACGCGACATGGGCGTCCTGCTGACGCACGTGAACGGTTCGACCAACGCGCTCTTCACCAAGTTGTTCCAGCTGCTGCAGCGCCATTCCCTGGGCATCCCGCTGCAATTGGCCGGGGCCCTGCGGGCCATCGGAGCCCTGGAAGGAACCATCAAGCTGCTGGATCCAGGCTTCGACGTCGTCGGCGAGGCACAACGCAAGTCCCTGTCGTGGATCTCCGCCATGACCACGCCCGAGGCGGTCAGGAACCTGCTGGCCTCCAACGCCATCGGATTCATTTCGACCCTGCAGCGCCTGCCGCGGAACCTGTCCATGCTCAACGAAAAGATCGAAAACGGGAACCTGCAAGTCAACGTCCGGCAGTTCGCCTCCCCCACGGACCGCAGCTTCCTGACGGGTCTGGTCCACGAGGGCATCATCGCCGGAATCTCCATCGCCGCGATCATCGGCAGCATCCTGTTGATGGTTTCGAACAGTGGGCCGATGCTGGCGCAGAACCTCCGGCTCCACGAATTCCTGGGCTACACGCTGGCCCTCGGTGGCTTCGTCTTCGGCCTGCGCTCCCTGGTGCGGATCCTGAACGCGGGGAAGTGACTCGCGTCGACCCCACGACGGGGCCCGAGGTCTCCCGGGCGGTCGCCGGGACCCCGTCCGCCCGGGGTAACAGGAAAACCGTGCATTTCGCACCCCCGCAAGGAATGGTGGAAACGCACGGTTGCCTGCAGGGCCCCCGGACGCGGTGCCGGGCGGCGGGACTACTTCTTCAGGAAGTCGCCTGCCCCGCCCACGTATTCGGTGTGGCCGGTGGGGACATCGGCAGTGACCATGGCGGCAACCTCGGCGCCGAACTCCACCACGGAGTAGAGCTTGCCGGCGGCGGCGCGGCGGGCCTCGATGGCGCCGGGCTCGGCGCGGTCCAGCAGCGTCGCGGTGATGGTGCCCTCGATCATGTCACCGGAAACCACCACAAAGGTGATGCCCTTGGCCTCGAGCGCCGGGATGAACTCGCGCAGGGCCAGCTCTCCGGCGCGCTTGGAGCGGGCCACCGGCTCGTAGGCGTCCATGGTCCCTACCTGGTCGATGAAGTGTGCCTGGTGGCTGGTGACGAAGACAACGCGGGAGCCCGGGGCCATCTTCGCGGTGGCTGCCTCGAGCATCGCTACCTGGGCATCGCGGTTCAGGCGCAGTGCGTAGTCCTCGCCGAGGCCCGATTCCATGCCGCCGGAGGCGTTGAGCACCAGCACGTCGAGCGAGCCGAAGTTCTCGATGGCCGCATCGACCAAGGCGGCCGGGCCCCCGGGAGCGGTCAGGTCGGAGCCCACGGCCACGGCGCGGCCGTCGGCCTCAACGATGCCCGCAACGATCTTGTTGGCGCGCGGCGCCTTCTGGCGGTAGTTGATGACCACTCCGGCACCCTGTGCGGCGAGGACCTTGGCTACTTCGGCACCGATGCCGCGGGAGGATCCGGTGACGATGGCGCCCTTGGCTGAAAGATCGTTCAATGCTGCTCCTAAAGTGGTGGCCGGGCCTGGCGCTGCGGCGCGCACTGGATTCGGCACTTTCTTGGTGTTGGTGATGAAAGTCTTTGGCTGGAACACACAACACGTGCGCTTCGCCTTCTCAATCCTGCCAGTCCACATGGGTGTGCACTGTTGTAGGAATCCTCCAAACAAGTCTAGTCCAGGGAGACCCGCGGCCCGGTGCAGGGCACGCGCCGGTCGTTGCCTAACAGGCAGCTGCCCTATGCCGTGGCAGAACACGGAAACGCCGACAGCAGTGCTGCGGGCCAAGCACCGCCCGGAGGCGGTGCTTCCTGCTAGGCCGGTTTCCCCGACGGAGCCACGGCCTCGCTGCAGAAAGCCTTTTCATCGCTGTCCCCCCGTCGTGTGCCGGACGAACGGCGCCGTGGTCCTGGATGCAACCCCCTGCAGAAGTGCTATCAGGCCAGTTCTGCGCGGACCATGTTGCTCACTGCCTTGCCGTCGAAGCGGCCGGCGACCTTCTCGGTGACCTGCTTCATGACGGTACCCATCTGGCGCATGCCCAGCTCCGAGCCATCGGCGCGCAGCCCGGCCACGACCTCGGCGACGATGGCCTTGGCCTCATCCTCGGTCAGTGCTGCCGGAAGGTAGGCCTCGATGATGGCTGCTTCCTGCTCCTCTGCTGCGGCCCGTTCCACCTGGCCGGCCTCGGTGTAGGTGACGGCGGTTTCGCGGCGGCGCGCAGCTTCCTTTTGAAGCAGTGAAATCACCGCGGCATCGTCAAGTTCCAGCGGAGTCTTGCCGCCCTTTTCGCGGGTGTTGATTTCCCCAAGCAGGTTGCGCACGGTGGTGAGCTCCACTTTGTTACCGGCCTTGAGGTGTGCGGTCATGTCCGCGCGGAGGCGGTCCTTGAGGGTTTCCATGATGGCGTCTTCTTCCCGTCGTAGCCCGGCAGATACGTTGTGCGGCTGCACCCGTACGTTTGCCGGTATCACCAACAGTTTATTGCTTGCAGCGGAGCCACCTCGCATCCGACGAGCAGTGCCGGCAGGAGCACTCAGCGCGTTGGCACGGTTTCCTGTCCCGAGGAGCAGAGGATCCCCTGCTGATCCGAATCCGGAAAAAGCCGGAAAGCGGGGCCGCCCTTCGTGGCCTGTATTGAGGGTGAGGTACCCGCGCGACGTGAGCGGCCTAAATATCGGACTAACTCAAAAATTTACCTAGATAAATAAAATACTGATGGTTTTCAACAATATTGGAAGACATGGCCGCGTGGCCTCATCGTTGACCGTCGCAGAGGTGATCGCGGCGCCTGCCGAGTCTCATCGACATCAGCGAGCCGAGGTCTAAGCCGCTCAAGCGACTCTCCCCCGGGCCAATGGAGGGAGTGCCAAGCACGCAAAAGTGCGGTCGCCACGGCGTGAATGGCGACCGCACTCCCCTGATTCGTCCCGTCGGGGCCGGCCAGGCGACTTTGGGCGGTGTTAGTGCCCCATGCCCAGGCCGCCATCGACCGGAATGACCGCGCCGGAGATGTAGGCGGCCTCGTCGCTGGCCACCCAGCGGACCACGTTGGCCACTTCCTCGGGCTCGGCGAAGCGGTTTGCCGGGATCGAGGCCAGGTAGCCCTTCTGCGTGGCCTCGGGCAGCGCGGCGGTCATGTCGGTGTTGATGAAGCCGGGTGCCACGACATTGGCGGTGATGCCGCGCGAGCCCAGTTCGCGGGTCAGCGAGCGGGCGATCCCCACCAGGCCGGCCTTGGAGGCTGCGTAGTTGATCTGCCCCGGCGAGCCATAGAGGCCAACGACGGAGGAAATGAGCACCACGCGGCCCTTGCGCTTCTTGATCATGCCCTTGGAGGCACGCTTGATGACGCGGAACGCACCGGTGAGGTTGGTGTCGATCACCGAGGTGAAGTCCTCCTCGTTCATGCGCAGCAGCAGCATGTCGCGGGTGACCCCGGCGTTGGCCACGAGCACCTCGACGGGACCGTGTGCTGCCTCAACCTGGGTGAACGCGGCATCGATGGACGCGGTGTCGGTGACATCGGCCTGAACGCCCAACAACCCCTCCGGGACCTCCCCGCTGCGGTAGGTGATGGCGACCTTGTCGCCGTTGGCTTCGAAGGCGCGGGCGATGGCCAGGCCAATTCCGCGGTTGCCTCCGGTGACCAGTACGCTGCGGCCGGTGGGGGTTTCGGACATGGATCCTCCATAAAGAAGTTCTGATGTGGGTGGGGGTCTGCGGATCCAATTCTAGCCCGAGTGGTGCCAGCAGGTTCCGGTGCCTCGGGTCCGCGCTCCCGACTGTCGTCAAGGGTAAGCGGGTCGGGTCGCGTTTTCCGCGCCGCTGTGCGCTGTTCGCTGCACGCGCATCCAACGGATTCGTGGAGCGGCGCAGGTCGGTGAGACAATGGTGAGTGACGGATCGACGGAAGAACCATGAGCGAGCCACATAACACGCATCACCACCATGACCAGGATCCACCGGTCCACCGGATCACCGAGGCGCAAGAGTCCCACACCGTGGAACAGCACTCCCGCGTGCTCAAATACACCATCTCAATGTCGGTGCGCCTGGCCTGCTTCATCGCTGCCTTCTTTGTGCACGGCTGGTTGCAGTGGGTGTTCCTCGGCGCCGCCATCGTGCTGCCTTATGTTGCCGTCGTCATCGCCAACGGCGGCGCGGACGTAACCAAACGCCAACCTGCTGCCGAATACTTCGGGGGCGACGCTCCACGCCCGCTCACCTCAGGCACCGCGCCGGACGCCACGCCGGGCCCCGCAGCGTCGGTCCCGGAGCGCGAGGCCAACGACACCCAGGCAGGGGATCCCGGCGCCGACGATCGCACCGCCCTTTCCTGGGCCGGCGGCGAAACCTTTGTGTTTGACGAGTTCGGTGAAACCGTCACCGAGGCCGCCGCAACGGATGATCCGTCCGCAAGCACCCCGCCGGATGCGTCCCGTGCCTACTGGGCCGAATCCGATTCGTCCTACCCCGCCGAGACGCCGACCACCATCGACGGAACCTTCGTGGAGGAACCCGGGGAACCCGGCCAGCCCGCCGGCGGACACCACCGGCACGGGGGCACCCGATGAGCATCTTCGATTCGCTCGGCGGCGGCACCGGCCCGCAAGGGCCCACGGGGCCGCCGAAATGTTCGCGCAAGGGCTGCCGGGCCGACGCCAGCGTCGCCCTGTTGTGGAACAACCCGAAGATCCATGCCCCGGAACGACGAAAAACCTGGTTGGCCTGTGCCGACCATGCCGACTGGCTCGAAAACTACCTGTCCGAGCGCCTGCTCTTCAAGGAGCGCATGCCGCTCCAAGACGCCGCGCCCGGTTCGGGCTGCCAAGGAGAATAGAGAAGCGTGTATCGATTCCTGGCCAGCACCCGCTGGATCGGCTGGTTGCTCCTGGTGTGCCTTTTCGCCACCACTTTTAGCTTCCTGGGCAAATGGCAGATGGACCGCCGCGAAGGCGCCCTGACCGAGATTTCCCATGTGAAGCGCAACTTCGACGCCGAGCCCATCCCGTTTGCGCAGGCGCAAGACCTCTTTGAGGAACTGCCCTCCGAGGGCAAGTGGACCCCTGTTGCCCTGCGCGGCAGTTACGTGGCCGAGGATGCGGTAGTGGTGCGCAACCGCATCTCCGGGTCCCGGCCCGGCTACGAGGTGCTGGTTCCCTTCCGCACCCTCGAGGGGGCCACCGTCATCGTTGACCGCGGCTTCCTGCCGATCGGCAACGACAACTCCGGCCGCCCGGATGCCATACCTGCTCCCCCCGCCGGCACCGTCGAGATCGAGGTCCGGCTCAAGCCCGGAGAACCGAAGCTTGACCGCGGGGCACCCGAGGGCCAACTGGCCTCCGTGGACCTTGCCGGCTACGAGCAGCAACTGGGCTACCCGGTGACCACCGGCAGCTACGGTGTGATGTATCTGGAGGACCCGGAACCGGCCACGGCGCCCGCCCAGCTGCAACGTCCAGAGGAAGACGAGGGGCCGCACCTGTCCTACTCCTTCCAGTGGTTCGCCTTCGGCGTGCTGGTGTTCATCGGCTTCGGCTACGCGGCCAAGCAGCAGGCCAGGATCAACCGCGAGGACCGAGCGGAGCGGGCCGAAGCCGCGCTGCGGGGTGAGGAGCCGGTGCTGCACCAGGCTCACCGGCTGCGCAAGAAGCCCAAGAAGCTGGTCAGGCGCGACGGCAGCCCGACCGATGAGGCCACCGAGGATGCATACCTCGACGAGCTGGAGCGCAAGGCAGCGGACGAACGTGACGCCGAGGTCACCGGCTCGAACTGATCGCTGCGCAGCCCCCCTCAGCGGGTCTGCGCAGCGGCGCCGGATGCGAAGGACTCGGCCAGTGTGACCCACTCGATGAACACCGACTCGGCGTCCACCGTGGCGCCCAGGGAACGGTAGGTCGCCAGGGCCTCGGCATTCCCGCGTTCGGTCCCGGTCCACATGCCCGTGCAGCCCAGGGCCAGCGCGTCGCGCGCCAGGGCACGCAAGAGGGCCGCCGCAATGCCGCGTCGCCGGTAGGGCCCATCGACGCCGAGCTCATAGACGAACATTTCCGGTTCCTTGTCGGGGTGGCGCATCAGCACTCCCGACACGAAGCCGACCGCCGTCCCGTCCCCGGTCCTGGCCAACAGCAGGTGGTGTCCGGGCATCGCCAGGAACGCGCGTGCGCCGGACGGGGTGACCGGGTAGTCGAAGAGCCCGGAAGCGGCGACCAGCTCGGCTGGCTCGGCCGCGGGGCCGATGTTCCATTCGGTGGCGTCCATTTGGCGGTTCCGTCCGGTGGCGTGCAGAGGGGTCACCGTCCCACTTGATCGCGCGGGGCGGGTACGGAAGAAACTACCGCGCACCGATGCCGCGCGCAAGACGCGCAAGAAATCCGGTGCAATCCGCCCGCGACCGGCCCCAAGCCGGACCCTGCCCGGGCAGGAAAAGGCCCGCCCTCCCGCTGCTTGCCGGTGGCAGGTCAGGGAAGGCGGGCCGGATCAGGACTAGGCCAGGGTGACCAATTCCAGGTAGGCGTCGTTCCAGAGGTCCTCGTCGCCGTCGGGCAACAGCACCACGCGGTCGGGATTCAGCGCGGCAACCGCGCCCTCATCGTGCGAGACCATGACCACGGCGCCCGAGAAGTTGGACAGCGCGGAGAGGATCTCGGCGCGCGAGGCCGGGTCCAGGTTGTTGGTGGGCTCATCGAGCAACAGCACGTTCGCGCTGGAAGCAACGATGGTGGCCAGGGCCAGGCGGGTCTTCTCGCCGCCGGAGAGCACTCCTGCGGGCTTGGAGACATCGTCACCGGAGAACATGAAGGAACCCAGGATGCCACGCACCTCCGCGTCGCCCATGTGGCTCGGGGCGGCCGAACGCATGTTTTCCAGCACCGAGCGGTCCACATCCAGGGTGTCGTGCTCCTGGGCGAAGTAGCCGATCTTCAGGCCATGGCCCGGGATCAATTCGCCGGTGTCGGGGTTGGACACGCCGGCGAGCATGCGCAGCAGCGTGGTCTTGCCCGCACCGTTCAGGCCCAGGATGACCACCTTGGAGCCGCGGTCGATGGCCAGGGAGACATCGGTGAAGATCTCCAGCGAGCCGTAGGACTTGGAAAGTCCCTCGGCCATCAGCGGGGTCTTGCCGCAAGGGGCAGGATCCGGGAAGCGCAGGGCCGCGACGCGGTCTGCAACGCGGACATCGTCCAGCCCGCCCATCAACCGGTCCACGCGCTTGAGCATGGACTGTGCGGCGGAGGCGCCCGAGGCGCGGGCCTTCATCTTGTTGGCCTGGGCCATCAGGGTGTTGGCCTTCTTCTCCGTGTTGGCGCGCTCGCGCTTGCGGGCCCGCTCATCGGTCTCGCGCTGCTGCAGGTAGCGCTTCCAACCGAGGTTGTAGACGTCCATGGTGGCGCGGTTCGCATCCAGGTGGATGACCTTGTTCACGGTGGCCTCAAGCAGCGAGGTGTCGTGCGAGATGACCAGGAGCCCGCCCTGGTGGTTGGCCAGGAAGCCGCGCAGCCAGGTGACGGAATCGGCGTCGAGGTGGTTGGTCGGCTCATCGAGCAGCAGCGTCTCGGCGTCCGAGTACAGGATCCGGGCCAGTTCCACACGGCGGCGCTGGCCGCCGGAAAGGGTCGAAAGCGGCTGGTTGAGCAGGCGCTCGGGCAGGGCCAGGTTGTTGGAGATCGCGGCGGCCTCCGACTCGGCGGAGTATCCGCCGCCGGCAATGAACTCGGCCTCGATGCGGTCGTACTGGCGCATGGCCTTGGCGGCGACCGCAGCGTCCTCGGAGGCCATGTCTTCGTGGCACTTCTTGAGCTTGCCGACGATGATGTCCAGGCCGCGGGCCGAAAGGATGCGGTCGCGGGCCAGCTGCTCCATGTTGGGGGTCCGCGGGTCCTGCGGCAGGTAGCCGATGGCCCCGGTGGAGGTGACGGCGCCACCGGCCGGTAACGACTCGCCGGCCAGCACGCGCGTCATGGTGGTCTTGCCTGCACCATTTCGCCCGACCAGACCGATCTTGTCGCCCTTGTCGATGCGGAACGAGACGCCCTCCATGAGAAGGCGTGCGCCGGCGCGCAGCTCCAAATCGGCAACGGAAATCACGGTGACCCTTTCGGTTAAGTTTTTAGAGCCCTGCTGGGCAACCTACCCAGTCTACGCGGGCCGGGAGGCCTTTGGCATGATGATGCGTTATATCTCACGCCAACCCGGGTGAGGCCACCCGCCGCCGGGCATTTCCGCGCCCGACGGCGCACGATGTGCGCAACCGCGGGGACGGCCAATGATCAGGACCTGGCGTTTGTGCCCTTGGCAGGCTGCGCGTCGGCCTTCACTACCCCGGACCTGGCGGAGCCCTTGCCCTCGGCCTTCGGTTCCACCTTCGGATCCGCCTTCGGCCCGTCCCCCATCGGCACTGCAGCGGGTCCTGCGGCGCGGCCTGCCGCGGAGGCCATGGGGCCCGCGGCTGGTGCCGGCACCGTCTTTTCCTCGGCCTGCTTGATCCGGTATGCGTCCATCTGCACCAGCCTGCGGCGCAGCGAGTCGGCCCTGTGTGCATCCCCGCCGCTGGTGGCATCGATGTGCGTGGTCCCGAAGTGCCACAGCAGCACATCGTCCAGCAGGCGGTCCGGACCCGGCGAATAGCGGTGGTCGAGGGCCGCGCGCACCGAGGTGATGACGTTGGGCTGGAGCAGCGCGGCAAATTCGCGGGTGCGGGAGAGCCCATGGGCGGCGAGCAGTTCCGCTGCCCAGCCCCAGTCGTCGTCGGACTTGCGGTCCACATGCGGCAACAGCGTCTGCCAAATGAACTGGATGCGTTCGGCGCCCAAAAGCTCCCTGCCCTCGCCCTCGGCATCCCAGAAGCCGGTGACGGTCTGGAAGCGGTCATGCAGCTCGGAGAACTGGTCTTCCACGGCCTCCAGCATCGCGGCGGTCGCGGTGAACTGCCTATCGATGTGCGGGCTCCAGGCGCGCGGCTCGGCGTTCTTGAAGCGGATGTCGTGCTCGATCTCGCTCCACGCGTGGGAGAGGATCGTGCGAATCTGCACCTCGAAGACGAAGTTGCCGGTGATCTTGACGTCCCCGCCCAGCTGCGCCTGGAAGTCGCGCACGACCTCCTCGCCGCGGGTCTTGAGGATCAGGTGGCGGGAGGAATACCCGTAGGTGCCCGACTCCACCGAGCCGATGTCCTTCTCCCGGTCCGAGCGGCAGTCGAAGTCGGAGCGGCGTCGCTTGATCAGGTTCGCCGCCTCGCGGATCTCGTGGGGCAGCTTCACGATCACTCGCACGCCCACCAGGTCGTGGACCTCGCGCAACGGGTTGGGGAACTCCAGGGCAGCAGTCTCCCCCTCCTCCCCCACGAGCATGCGGGAAGCCTTGTCGCGGAAGGATTCGACGGTCTTGACCCGGGTGACCACGAAGAGCGGGTTGGTTTCGGTTTCGTCGAAGAGCGACTCGATGCGGATGCGCATGGCTTCGGCAACGTGTTCCAGCATCGGGCGGGCTGCGGCATAGCGCTCAACGCTGGCGCGTACCTGGTCGCGCAACGATTCATCAAGGGTTTCCCAGGGGGTGCCCACACGTGCCTCCTACAAACAAACGGCTGGTCGGGGGTGCTCTGGGTTCAGCCTATCAACTGCCACTTGCCGCCGATTGTGGCGGCGCGACGGCGGCCGGGAAGTTTATGCCGGCAAGCGGTGCCCGCCGGGTGCGTGCCGGCCGCAGCGTCCGGCGGGGCATGGGAAAGCCCGCGGCCCGGTGTCGCGGGGAGCATCTCCCTGCAATACCGTGCCGCGGGCTTCGAGGCGCGCACGACCGGCCACCCGGCCGGTTCGTGACGGTGACTAGTTCTTGGAGTCCAGCGACTGGGCTACCTCGTCATAAAGCGGGGAGGGGGCGTTGGAGTCCATGACCTGGACCTTGCCCGCGGGGAACGCCTTGGCGCCGTTGGATGTGCCGGCCGCCGGGATCTTGGCGGCAACGGTCTTGGTGGCGGCGGTGGCCGGCGCGGCGTCCTTTGCGCCTGGCGCGGTCTTGGCCGCGTCGGCGCGGCCCTCTGCCCTGGCCCGGGCGGTGGCTTCGGCCAGCTGGTCCTTGGCAGCCACCAGGCGTTCGGCTTCGGCGGCCTGGGCATCGCTCATGGCCGCCTGGAAACCGTCGTCGTAGGCCAGTCCGTACTTCTCGTTCTCCACTGCCTGCTCGTCGTACTCGGCCGCGGCCCGCAGCTCGGCTGCCTCGGCCTTCTTCTGGTACATGTGGACCGTCAGGTGGGTGATGGCCAGCAGGACGACCGGCGGCATTGCCGCCACCAGCGCGGAGACCACCGGCGGAATGTCCGATTGCATGGCGCCCACGGTCAGGATGGCGTGCACGGAGTTCGCCGCGGTGGAGACAAAGGCACCGAAGAAGAGAAGCGTCCAGGGGTAGATCATCGCGCGGCGGCTGTGGCCGTTCAGCGCCACGATGGCAACCGTTGAGGCCACAATCATGCCGTCGACGATGATCGGCCAAATCCAGGCAAGGTTTGCATCGATGCCCGAGCGCTGCGCGAGGTCGGTCAGGGCGGCGAAGGAAAGCACGAATGCGCCGATGGCGATCAGGACAGTGGCTGCCACCGCGGTGCGCAGGACTGCCTTGTGAGGCTCGTTCGGGATCTTTTCATTCATTTGGCTGGATGCCTCAATCACTTGTGGGTCTGGTATTGCGCTAACGATGGCCCGCCGTACATGCGCGAGGCATGGTCCCCCAATGGCGGTCCATCGCCAATTCTATGCGCTGGTGCCCGGCGCCACGGACGGGGCCGTCCCGGTTCCGGCCGGCGAACGTTCGCGCGGGCCTTCTCCACTCCGACGATAAAGTGCCGATGTGGCCGCCAGGAAACCCTGGGACCGAGCACTCGTATCGCGCCAGGGGCGCGCCCTCCGTCGCCACGGGGCTCGGGGATCCGGCGCAGGCGATGCCCGATGCGCTCCGCACCCAGTATGACCATCGATTGTTCGGTCGATGCGGGGATCTGTGCCAATCATCACCACCGGCTCGTGGCTGCCACGCCTGCCCAAACGGTCCGGGAGCGGCTATTGTTAAGGGTGGATCAACCCTGCGTTCATCTTGGGGCATGCCAGCCACCGGAACCACTTCGATCCCACTCCCCCCGCTCTAGCAGCATTGACATGGTTATGGACGTTCGTCGTCTCTTGGATGACGCGCGCCCGCAGCGACGCCCCATGTCTCCGTACCACCAGCAGGAGAACCTCACCTTCATGACAGCCATTGCCCCGGACCACGTCGAACACTCCCTCATGGAACGCCGCTTCGAGGAGCAGATCGAACCCGTTAACCGTCTTTTGGACGAGACCCGGGCGCTTCGACCCGCGACCTCGGTGTCCTACGTCGATCCGGTGCACAACATCGAGGAAGCACGGATCATCTCGCTGTTCTCCAACATCGGTGTGGCCCATGAGAGTGGTTTCATCGACGCCGGTTCGCAGGAAGCTGCAACCCGCATGCTGGGCATGCAATGGCAGCTGGGGCTGCGCCCCGAATACATCCTGCCGTGGAACGTTCACCCGTGGCACACCCCGGGCGAGGCCAACGGCAAGTTCACCCCGCCGCAAATCACCTCCGGGCTCAAGCCGCTGCTGCGCCTGCTGAAGGTCGTGCCGCGCGCGTCGGTCCTGATCGCCCACGGCACCGAGGCACACCGCCTCTCCGAGCAGCTGGTCAAGACCCAGAACCCGTTGCTGTGGCGCCGCGGCTTCAAGACCTACAAGGTCAAGTCGCTGGACGGCCGCGCCTTCGCCGGCTCCCCGGAACGCCAGCAGGCACACCTCGAGGAAATCTACGCGGCCTACGCCGACGCGATGGCCCGCACCGGTCTGGCCCCCGCCAAGTAACACCGTCGAATCGTCCACGCAGCGACTTGCGGATAAACTCGAGTCCATGCCCAACAACACCCCCGCTCCCGTGAGCCGCGCCCAGAAACTGCAACTGGGACTGGCAATGGCCCTGGCGGGGGTGTTGTACGTTGCCCACTCGTTCCTGCGCTTCGCCAACTTCGAGTCCCGCGGCTACGACCTGGGCATCTTCGACCAGGCGGCACGGCAGTACGCCATGTTCAAGGCGCCGATCGTGCCGATCAAGGGAGTGGACTTCAACCTGCTGGGCGACCACTTCCACCCGATCCTGGTGCTGCTGGCACCCTTCTACTGGATCTGGGACGATCCGCGGATGCTGGGCATCGTCCTGGCGCTGCTGCTGATCTCCACCGCGATCCCCGTCTACTTGTTCGCCCGCACACGCTTCGGGCACCTCGGAGCCTTGCTGACCGCCGGCGCGATGCTGCTGTGGTGGCCCTTCCAGGCCATCGTGAACTGGGAATTCCACGAGGTCGCGTTCGGCGTGCCGCTGATGGCGTGGATCATCTGGGCATTCGACCGCCGCCGCTACTGGCTCGCCTCCGGGCTGTCCGCCCTGCTGCTGCTGGTGCGCGAGGACATGGGCATCACCGTCGTCGCCGTCGGCATCGTCATGCTCTTCCACAGGCAGTGGATCAAGGCGGCCCTGCTGGCGGTGGTGGGCCTGGCCGGCTACGTCGCGGCCACCAACTACGTGATCCCGTTCTTCTCCCCCGCCGGGGAATTCAGCTACTGGCAGTTCACCGCCCTGGGCGCCTCGGCCGGCGCAGCGATAGTCTTCCTGCTCACCCACCCCTTGCAGTCAATCGGGATCCTGTTCAACCACCAACTCAAGGTGGCCCTGTGGCTGCTGAGCTTCCTGCCGCTGGCCCTGTTGCCGTTGGCTTCCCCGTACGTGATCCTCGGAGCGCCGATGCTTCTCAGCCGGCTGTTCAACGACAGGCTGAACACCTGGGCGCCGGTCTACCAGTACGACGCCATGATGGCCCCGATCCTGATCCTCTCGGCAGTGCACGTGCTCGGCAGGCTCATGGAACGCTTCGGCTGGAAAAAGATCCGCACCATCGGCCCGGCCTGGCTGCTGGCCTTCGCGCTGGTGGCCACCTTGTTCTTCCATTCGGTTTTCCCCCTGGGACGCACGCTCACCGGCGCCAATTGGGCGCCCGGCACGCTGGTCGCCGCCAAGGAACGCGCCGTGGCGATGATTCCCGACGGCGTGTGCGTCGAGGCCGCCGACACCTTGGTGCCGCACCTGACGACCCGCACCTATGTGGGCCTGCACGGCGACATCGGCACCGAGCTCTCCAACTGGATGATCATCGACTTCAACGAGCAGGAACTCGGCGGCTGGGATCCGCTGAACCCGCCGCAGGCGCTGGAGCGCGCCCACGCCCTGGGCTTCACGGAGGCCGCCCCGATCGACAACGGGATCCTGGTGCTGCACCGCGACATCCCCGTCGATCCCACCTGTTCCTCGTACCTGCAACGCTAGGGGCCCTGGCCGCCATACTTTTGAGGCGGCGTGGCCAAACGGATGTTCCGGCGAACGCCCCCTCGGGCCCACGGGTGGCACTCCACCCTGCACCGCACAACGCACAACGCACCGCACATTCGGCGCCAACCACGGGCCTGCCGCGGGCCTGCCGCACCGACTGCCCCGGCAGGTTCAAGCAGTAGCCGGACTTCCCAAACCGTGCGCCATGGCCCCGCCCGGTACGCCCAAACCAGCGATTCCCGGACGGTTCTGTTCTCTTCCGGGCAGTAACCGCCGCGGCACCGGGCACCCTTCCGTGCCACCGGGCCCTGCGGGCAAACCGGCCGCCCGACCCGCGTGGCAAAACCCTGCAAACAATCGTTGACACCGCCGTTCGAGGAGCGGAAACTTGGTTGCAATGAGCTGCCCCTCTGGCCTCGGCCCGGCGGGCAACTCAGCCTGACAGGGGGGAAACGATGTCAGCGCGTGTTACCGACGTGGCACCAGGCATGGTCCGCGACGTCGTGGTCGTTGAGCGACCGCTCACGTGGCGGGGAACACCGTTCTCACTCTCCTATGTCCACCTCGATCGCGAGGTTTCCGGCACCGAGCTGTTGGAGATCTATCGCTGGGCCGCCCGGCAACACCTCGAAAACCCCCGTGTCATCTCGCCCTTCACCCTGGAATGGTCATCGGTGTTCCACCCGCGTTTCCACCGGGCTGCCGGGCGGGCGGGTTTGGCATCGTCCGGAGCCTGGGAACCGGCGTCGGAACCTGCCGACGATGTCGCGCTCCAGCGTCTCTGGCTGCAATCGGTGCTCTTCCTCTCGGCAGTCACCCTCTCGGCCGCCATCGTCCAGTCGCGCTACAGCAAAGGCACCCTGGCCAGCAAGTACGACCGGCTGTGGCAGGCCGGGCGAATGGCCACGAAGGGGTTGATCCCAGGACTGGCGGGCGAGGCGTTGATGGGCGACGTGGAGGCGATGGCCCATGCCCCAGGCATCCCGGACGTCGAGAGACTGTTGGCGATCCGGCGCCGATTCGAGGATGTCATTGGGCTGTTTGAAGTCCCCGCATCGGTGAGAGAGGTCCGGATGGCACAAACCTCGCTGTCGGCGGACCTGAGGCCCCGATTTGCCTTCATCGACGAGCTGAAGGAGCGGATCGGCGGCAAGCTTGTGTGCGTCATCGTCTACGGATCCAGCGTCAACAGCCGGCACTTTGCCGACTACGACCTGGTGCTCGTGGTGCAGGACCCGGAAACAGTCCTGCGCAGGCTCCATGCAACCTCGCCCGGCTTCGGCGGCAAGGAGCTGAACGTCGGGATCTATTCGCCCGACGAGCTGTGGCGCATGCAGTGCCTCTCGGGCGACAACCTGGCCGGCTACGGGCTGTGCATCTACGGGGAGACCCGCGTTCCGGCCAAGCCCGAGGCTGATCTGCTCATGCGGAACCTGAGCTTCGGGATTGTGCGCCAGCGCCAGCAACTGGGGATGATCGCTTCCGCCCTGGCAGACGCCCCGGATCCGGAGGACGACCGCCACAACCTGTACGAGTATTTCGCCAAGATTCCGGCCAACATCGCCAAGGGAACCTTCGGTGCCGCGGGCCAACGCCTCACCAAGGAAGAGGCCCACCAATGGATCGAGTCGGTCTGCGGTTTCCAGACCCCTCGGATGCAACAGCTGGCGCGCACCGGTGAACCCGGACGTGCGCTGGCCGAATCCGCGGTCGCAACGGGCGCAGTTCTCCGTGCCCTCAACGAGCGCTTCTCCGTAATCCGCCCGTCCAGGGCATCGAGTTAGGAGGCCTGTCCAACCATGACAGCAACAACCCGCAGCACGGCCGCAAGCACCATCCTCGATCAGTGTCTTGACTTGGAACTGGAGGTGCAACTGACGACAACCACCCCGAACAACGTCACACTGAAGGGGCCAAACGGGGAGGACATCGATGTCGACCTTGAGCACGGGCGTTTCTCGTTCGTGGAGCAGGTGCTGCGGCAGATCACGTTCGACTTCAAGGCGCTGCCGCTGCTGGTCCTTGGCGACAGCAAGGAAATCCGCCTGTTGACGCCCAAGATTGCGCTCGCCAGGCTGCTCCCGACGTTGTATTCGTTCACCTACAACAGATACGGGGAGGTCAAGGGCACGGAGGAGATACGTGCCCGGTTCTCTGCGGAGATCTTCCGGGGCATGGCGCTCTCACCTGGGCCCTACCGGCTCTCGTCCGCCTTTCTGGGATTGGTGGAGTCCCCCGAGGGTCCACTGTTGGCCGAGCGCCGCGTCGATGTCTGCAACCTCGAGACCCGGGTCAAGCGGTACCACATCGGATCACCCATTCATAGGTACCTTTTCACCGAGGAGCATCCGACGGTCGCCGGCCCGGCGCTGCAGCGTTGGGAACGGTTCGCCGATCCCGTCGTTTGTTTCGACTGGCGGCATCCGCTCACCGATCTTGAGGGAAACCGCCTGGCGGACGAACCCCTGCCGGACGACTACGCGGCATTGTGGATTGCCGACGTGCAGCGGGCGAAGTTCCTGGCCCGCGAGACCTTTGGCTGGTTGGAGAATTTCTTCAGGACCGGCAATCTGAAGCTGATTGACATCTGCTTCTTCATTGATCAAAGCGGCGGAACCGTATTCGGGGAGATCAGCCCCGACTGCATGCGGGTGCGGACCGAGGCGTCCGATGACGCGGATGCCCTGGACAAGGACCAGTGGCGCAGCGGCGGTGGTCCGGACGATGTCCTGGAACGTTATGCCCGGCTGTACACCACGCTGTTTGATCAAGCCCCAACCCAACCCGCCCAAATCGCAAAGGAGAAATGATCATGGGCACGTTGACCGTAAAGAACACCCGAAGCAAGGTATCCCCCGGCGGTGTCATCACCCTTCCGGTATCCGCCCGCAAGGCCCTCGGCATGAAGCCGAAGGTCGGTGCCCGGGTTACCGTGGCCGTCGAGGGAAAGGCCGTGGCGCTGCAACCCGCGTCGAAGGACGGCGGATTCCGGGTATCGGCACAGGGCCAAATGGAAATCCGTGGCGACGCGCTGAGCGTTTTGGAGACCGGCAAGTCGCGGCACTACTTCCTGGAAATCGATGACGAGAAGCAGACCGTGATTCTGCGTCCATGGGACTGAAAGCAGGTTCGTGGCAGTCGGTGCCCCACGTCGTGGGCATCGACGGCCACGATGGAACCGGAAAGACGACGATCGCCAAGAACATCGCCCTGCGTCTGGGATATTCGTACCGGCGCCCCTTCGGTGCCGACGCGGGCCCGGAACTTGCGCGGGCCGCCGCGTCCGGGGACACGGATCTGGTGCTCAGCGTCGGGGCCCGGTTCCTCGCCCTGGCCATTCAGGGTGCCACGAAGTCCGCTCCGGTCATTTTGGACAGGTCCTGGTTGACGGTGGCATCCCTCGTGGACGACGGCGTATTCCGTGAGCGCTGGACCCTGTGGATCCCGACGATCCTGTGCTGGGCAGATCTGCCCACGACGCTCGATCGGCTGGGGCAACGCGACGAACCGGAGGAATCGACCGCCTACCACCTCCACTACATCCGGAGGTACAGGGAAATTGCGGAGCAACTCGGATGTGCAATCGTGGACACCTCCAACCAGGGCGAAGAGGTCTCCACGGAGTTCACTGCACGCATCGTGCTCGACTTGCTCGGCGCCCCCGCGAACGGGTGATCGCCGGGCGTGAAAAGGCCGGATGGCGCCCGGTTTCCCGAGGCGCCATCCGGCTTTTTCAAGGGGGGGGTGACCC
>NZ_JBKKAP010000037.1:0-25055 GCF_046714615.1 Paeniglutamicibacter sp. | reverse complement strand
CTACTCTTACATCTGCCTGGGGGGGGGGCGGGCGCGCGCCCCCCCCCCCCCACGAAACCTTTGTTGCCCAGCGGGTGGGCCTACTTCGCGACGAGGTCGTTCGGGTAGCGGATCCCCAATTGGTGGCGGATTCCGTCGAAGATCGCCATGGTGTTGACCGAGTGCTCCCACGGCATGGTGGGGGACTCGTTGAGACCCTGCTGGATGCACCGGGTCGCTTCGCGGAACTCATAGGTGTAGTTCTCGCCCACCGGTTCGAAGACCTCGGTCCGGGCCGGGCCGTCGGCTGGGTGGATGAAGAGCTTCGTGGGGTTGTGCAGCGGAGAGTTGGTTCCCAGCCAGCCGTTGGTGCAGGCGACGCGTGCTTCCTTGGTCGGGGAGCTGGTCAGCGACACCATGAGCTGGGCGTGGCGCACGCCCGTGTATCCCAGGGTGATGGCCGTCTGGACATCGACCCCGTCGTCGTTGAGGTCGCTGCTGGCCTGCACCGAGGTGGGGAAGCCAAAGGCGCCGATGGCCCAGGTGAGCGGATAGACGGCCAGGTCCAGGAGGGCGCCGCCGCCTGCAGCCGGATCGTAGAGCCGCCACGTCGGGTCGTAGGGGGCCACGAAGCCCAGGTCCGCCTGCACCCAGGAAGGTTCCCCGAGTTCGCCGGATTCCAGGATGTCCAGGGCCCGGCCGAACACCGGGGTGAAGCGGGACCAGACCGCTTCCATGAGGAAGAGGTCGCGTGCCTCCGCCTCGGCCACCAGGGCGCGGGCCTCGGCGGCGTTGATGGTCAACGATTTCTCGCACAACACGTGCTTGCCGGCCTTCAGCGCTGCCATGGCGATCTCGAAGTGCTGCCCGTGCGGGGTGGCGATGTAGACCGCGTCGATTTCCGGCTCGGCAAACATGTCCTGGTAGGAGCCGTAGGCCCATTCGATGTCATGTTCGTCGGCGAAGGCCCGGGCGCGTTTCTCGCTGCGCGAGGACACCGCCATCACGTTGGCGTCCTCCAGGGATTTGAGGTCGGCGATGACCCTTCCGACAATGCGTCCGGTGGAGACGACGCCCCAGTTCAGTGTGCGGCCCGTGGCCTTGATCGGCGAGGGGGCTCCCGGGTGGGCGGTGGGTGGTGCCTGGATGTAACTGACCATCGCTTGTGTGCTCCCTATTCAGTGGGCGGGTGTGGACCTAGCGTGCGGCGTTGGCCTCACGGTGCTTTGCCGCCAGCACCAGGTAGTGGGCGGCGTTTTCCTTCAGGTTCTCCACCTCCTCGTCGCTCAGTTCGCGGCGGACCTTGGCCGGGACCCCGGCAACCAGTGAGCGCGGGGGAACCTGTGTTCCCTCGAGCACCAGGGCGCCGGCGGCCACCAGGGAGTTCTCCCCGATGACGGCGCCGTTCATGATGGTCGCGCTCATGCCGATGAGGCAGTCGTTGCCGACCGTTGCGCCATGGACTACGGCCGAGTGGCCCACCGAGACGCGCTCGCCGATGGTGCACGGGAAGCCCGTGTCGGCGTGCAGCACGACGTTGTCCTGGAGGTTGGTGCCCTCCTTGACGGTGATGGTGTCCGAGTCCCCGCGGGCCGAGACGCCGTAGAAGGCGCTGGTATTTGCGGCCAGGGAAACGTCCCCGGAAAGCGTTGCCGTCGGTGCCACAAAAGCGGTGGGGTCGACGGACGGTGTGATCGAGTCAATGGTGATGATGTGGGCCATGACACCACTGTAGTCTGTGGGCTTCGCCCTCTTTGGCTGTACGACACGACGCGGCCGGATGCGTCCATTGGTACCGCTGGGGCTGCCTCGTCCAGGGCCGCAACTGGCATCCCGGGGGCGGCGCCCCGGGTTTCAGCAGGCCAACGCCGGTCGGCTTCGCGTTGGGCGGGCGCCCGGTGGCCAGTGCCGTGAACAAACAGATAGTGTTGTCCTTCGGCTCTGCGCCTCGGCGCAGCCGAATTTGAAATGGTGTTCGGACGCAAAAGAACGGGAGCAGCTGGGACGATGTGGCCGCAGCACAAGGTTGAGGTTTACGAGCAAATGGTCGCGGAACTCCGGAGCACGCTTGGGGAGCAAGCGGAAAACATTCCGCCCCGGGTCCTGGAGCAACTCGAGGGGATCATCCAAACAGCTGTCCACACCATCGACAACGCTGCCGAAATCGTGGCGATTGGACTTCCCGACTTCGAGCCCGAACCGGTCGAACCAGTGGTCGCTGGGCTGGCCGTGGCCGAATCGGTGGCGGCCGAGCCGGCCCCGGCTTCGTCGAATCCTGCCGTCGATCATTTCAGCCATGGCGCCTACGCCGCGGCCAACAGGCAACTCAAGGCCAAGCAACTGGCCCGGTGGCTCTGGGACCGCAACATCAATGGCGAGCAGGTGCTGGGGTTCACCAACAAGTGGCGCAACAAGATCGCCAGGGCTGCCGGCGTCAACCCGCCCTCCACCCTGGAAACCTGGACGGTTGCGGCGGAATTGATGGAGCGCATGGCCCAACTTGACGGCTCGGGCCTTCCAACGGATGCCAGTGGGCGTCACCATTTGGACGAGCACGAACAATGGGCCACCGAACACTAGCCGGAACTTCGGGTGATACCCGTGAACAATCAGGCGACGGAGGAATGAGCGGGTAGCCCGGCAGGATCATCCAGCAGGAAGCATGACGGCCCTGCGGACGATGCACGTGCACGCGAAGGCAATGGTCTAAGCCGTCCCCGGCAGCTCCGGGGACCTGCTCTCCACCCGGCACAGTCCCGCCCGGTGATGGCATGATGAACCCATGAGCGAAAACGAAGAATCCACGCTGCGTTCCGTCGAGCTGACCCGCACCGCGACTGGCCGTTACACGGTGCGAAATGACGCGGGCGCGGAAATTGAATTTGGCCAGGGCGAAGGGTTGCTGAGCCCGGTGGAGTTGCTGCTGGCGGCGATTGCCGGATGTTCGTCGATCGACGTCGACACTGTGACGGCACGCAGCGCCGAGCCCTCGTCCTTTCGGGTAGCGGCAACCGGCCACAAAGTGGTTGAGGACGGTGCCAACCGCATGGACGGCCTGCACCTGTCCTTCGACGTGGCTTTTCCGGACACTGCGGAGGGGCGCAAGGCCGCCGGCCTGGTGGAACGCCTGGTGGACCTCTCACACGAGAAATACTGCACGGTGTCACGGACCGTGGAGCGCGGCACCGCCGTCTCGTCCGAAGTCCACGTCGCGCTTGGTGCAGCCGAGGGCTGAGGGGAGCACCGGATGAAGTCCCGGCCGGTGCCCGACGCCGGATCGACGACCGGGCCGGACCGGGCCGGACCGGGCAAACGGGGCCGTGGGATTAAGAGAAAACCACGGTGCGGTAGCCATCGAGCATGACCCGGCGCTCGGCGTGCCAGGCGACTGCACGGGTCAGCGTGCGGCCCTCCACGTCGCGGCCCATGGCCACGAATTGCTCTGCGGTGCGTGCATGGTCCACGCGGATCACCTCTTGCTCGATGATCGGGCCCTCGTCCAGATCCGCCGTCACGTAGTGGGCGGTGGCGCCGATGAGCTTCACGCCGCGGGCGTGGGCCTGGTGGTAGGGCTTGGCCCCCTTGAAGGAGGGAAGGAACGAGTGGTGGATGTTGATGGCGCGGCCGTTGAGCGCGCGGCACAAGTCATCCGACAGGATCTGCATGTAGCGGGCCAACACCACCAACTCGATATCGTGCTCGCCGACCAGGGCCAGCAGTCGGGCCTCGGCCTCGGCCTTGGTTGCGGCGGTAACGGGTACGTGGATGAATTCAATGCCATGGAAGTCGGCCATGGGCTTCAGGTCCAGGTGGTTGGAGACAATGACCGGGATATCCACCGGCAGGGTTCCGGCGCGCTGCGAATAGAGCAGGTCGTTGAGCGCGTGGCCTTCCTTGGACACCATGATCAGCGTCCGCACCCGGGAACCGGCGACGGTGACCTTCAGCTCCATGCCGAATTGGTCCTTGACCGGGCCCAGGGCTCCGCGCACCGCTTCGAGGTCCTGGTCGGTGGCCACGGCGATGCGCATGAAGAAGTTGTGCGTCTCCGGGCTCTCAAACTGCTGCGACTCGGTGATGTTGCAACCGGCGCTCAGCAAGGCTCCTGAGACGGCGTGGACGATGCCCGGGCGGTCGGGGCATGACAGGGACACAATGAATTCGTTGGTGCTCACGGGGATTACGCTACATGCAGCGTTCGCCGTGGCTGAACTTGGCAGGAAAATGAAGCGTTCCTAGCCCGCGCCCACCACCGCGGCGTCGCGCGTATTGAGCAGTCTCCCCGCGGCAACCGCGGCGGCACGACCGGCGCGGGTAGCCCCGATGGTGGAGGCCGAGGCGCCGTAGCCCACCAGGAAGAGACCCGGGACCTTGGTGACGGTGACCGAGTCCTCGCCCATGACGATGCCGCCCCCGGGTTCGCGCAATCCCATGGGCGCCAGATGGTCAAGCGAGGCGCGGAACCCGGTGGCCCACAGGATCACGTCGATGTCCTCGGTGGTGCCATCGGTGAAGGTGACGGTCCGGGAAGTGAGTGAGTCGATCCCGCCGCGGGAAACCAACACCCCGGAGTCGATGCCATCTTGGTAGAAATCGGTCAGCGGCAGACCCGTCACCGAGACCACGGAATGCGGCGTCAGGCCCGCCCGGGTGCGGTCATTGACGTTCGTCTCCACCTCGATACCCCAGGCCTTGTTCTGCGGTGCTTCCCTCCACTGCGGCGCTTGCCGGGTTGACCACAGGGTGTCGATGCCCAGGGAGGCAAATTGAAGCAGGAACTGCGCGGCGCTGGTTCCGCCGCCGACCACCAATACCCGCTTGCCCAGGAACTTCTCGGGCGCCACAAAGTCGCGGGTGTGCAGCTGGTCCCCGGCGAATTCGCGGGCACCGGGGTAGTAGGGCCAGTACGGCTTGTCCCAGGTTCCGGTGGCGTTGATGACGGTCGCAGCGTGGACCTGGCGGCCGTCGGCGGACGTGATGGTGAAGCCCTCGGCAAGCGAACCGGTGACAGTCTTGGCCTTGAAGGGGCGGATCACCGGGAGTGCGAATGCCGATTCGTAGTTCCCGTAGTAGCGGGTTACCACCGCGGAAGCCGGTTCGGACGGGTCGGGTGTGTCCAATTCCATGCCGGGAAGAGAGTGCAGTCCGTGGGCACGGTCGAAGGTCAGGGAGTCCCAACGGTGGCGCCAAGCGCCGCCGGGACCCTCATTGGCATCCAGCACCACGAAGTCCCGAAAGGGGGCCAATCCCTTGCGTCGCAGGTGGTGGGCCGCCGAAAGTCCCGCCTGACCGGCACCAATGACGACCGTACGTAGCTGCTCACCCATCGACTGCATTCCGGCAGGCCCTCCTCAGGGACGTGGTTATTGAAGATTCAACTGTCACCCGGTGTAACAGTCTGGCCCACGGGCGTATTCCGACTAATATCGAAGGGTGTCGCAACTGGCGTTGGGTGGGGTGAACCACCGGGGAGCGGCACGTGAGCTAACCACGGACCGCGCGCCTGGGCCCGGGGGTTGAATGATTCGCAACGTAACCCTGCCCGAAGAACAACCCTCACCCGCTGGAGTTCAACATCATGAGCAAGAATCCCGTGACAAACCAATCCCTCGCCGAGCTCGACCCGGAAATCGCCGAGGTCCTAAAACTTGAGCTGGGCCGCCAGCGCGACACCCTGGAAATGATCGCCTCCGAGAACTTCGCGCCCCGCGCGGTGCTTGAGGCCCAGGGCTCGGTGCTGACCAACAAATACGCCGAGGGCTACCCGGGGCGCCGCTACTACGGCGGCTGCGAGCACGTGGATGTGGCGGAGAACCTGGCCATCGAGCGCGTGAAGTCCCTCTTTGGCGCCAAGTTCGCCAACGTCCAGCCGCACTCCGGCGCCTCGGCGAACGCCGCTGCACTCTCGGCCATGATCGAACCAGGGGACAAGATCCTGGGCCTGTCCCTGGCCCACGGCGGACACCTGACCCACGGCATGAAGCTGAACTTCTCCGGCAAGCTCTACAAGGTTGCCGCCTACGAGGTCGATCCGGAAACCTTCCGCGTGGACATGGAGAAGCTCCGCGCCCAGGCGATCGCCGAAAAGCCGCAGGTCATCATCGCCGGCTGGTCCGCCTACCCGCGCCAGCTCGACTTCGCCGCCTTCCGCGCCATCGCCGACGAGGTCGGCGCAAGGCTCTGGGTGGACATGGCCCACTTCGCCGGCCTGGTGGCCGCCGGCCTGCACCCGAACCCGGTGCCCTTTGCCGACGTGGTGACCTCCACCGTGCACAAGACCCTTGCCGGTCCGCGCTCGGGACTGATCCTGACCAACGACGAGGCACTGGCCAAGAAGATCAACTCCAACGTCTTCCCCGGCCACCAGGGCGGGCCGCTGATGCACGCGATCGCCGGAAAGGCAGTGGCCTTCAAGATCGCCGCGGGCGAGGAATTCAAGGAGCGCCAGGTGCGCACCCTTGAGGGCGCCAGGCTCCTGGCCGAGCGCCTCACCGCCGAGGATGTCACCGGAGCGGGCATCTCGGTGCTCACCGGCGGCACCGACGTGCACCTGGTCCTGGTGGACCTGCGCAACTCGGAGCTGGACGGCAAGCAGGCCGAGGACCTGCTGCATGAAATCGGCATTACCGTGAACCGCAACTCGGTGCCCTTCGACCCGCGCCCGCCGATGACCACCTCGGGCCTGCGCATCGGCACCCCGGCACTGGCCACCCGCGGCTTCGACGCCGCTGCCTTCACCGAGGTCGCCGACATCATCGGTGTCGCACTGCGCGACGGGCAGGGCGCCGACAAGGCTGCCCTGGCCGATCGTGTGAACACGCTGGCCAAGGCCTTCCCGCTCTATGAGGGTCTCGAAGACTGGTAAACGGCCAACGGCCGCCCAAACACCACCCGCACCATGCGCGCACGGGAACAATTTCTTGAAAAGGAGCACCACAAACACATGACTGCACAGATTCTTGACGGCAAGGCAACGGCAAAGGCCCTCAAGGCCGAGCTGACCCAGCGCGTGGCCGTCCTGGCCGAACGCGGCGTCACCCCTGGCCTCGGCACCATCCTGGTCGGATCCGATCCCGGATCGACCTGGTATGTCGGCGGCAAGCACAAGGACTGCGCAGAGGTCGGCATCAAGTCGATTCGCGTGGATCTGCCCGAGGACACCACCCAGGAAGCCCTGCTGGCCAAGGTTCGCGAACTGAACGAGAACCCGGAATGCACCGGCTACATCGTCCAGCTGCCGTTGCCCAAGCACATCGACCAGGACGTCATCCTCGAGGCCATGGACCCGGCCAAGGATGCCGACGGACTGCACCCGATGAACCTGGGCCGCCTGGTTGCCAACGTCAACCGCCCGATGACCTCGCCGCTGCCCTGCACCCCCAAAGGCTGCGTGGAGCTGCTGGCCCGCCACGACATCGACCTGAACGGCAAGAACGTCTTGGTCGTCGGTCGCGGGGTGACCATTGGCCGCCCGATCGGACTGCTGCTGACCCGCCGCGACGTCAATGCGACGGTCACCCTGGCCCATACCGGAACCACCGACCTGGCCAAGCACCTCGCCGAGGCCGACGTGGTCATCGCCGCTGCAGGCCAGCCGCACATGATCAAGGCCAAGGACCTCAAGCCCGGCGCGATCGTGCTCGACGTGGGCGTCTCGCGCGTCAACGACGAGAACGGCAAGGCCGTTGTCACCGGCGACGTGGAGCCGGCCGCCTATGAGGTTGCCTCCTGGATCTCCCCGAACCCGGGAGGCGTGGGCCCGATGACCCGTGCCATGTTGCTGGCCAACGTGGTCGAGTCCGCGGAGCGCGCGGCCGGGCTGTAAACGGCTCAACCCCTTTTCGATGGCCCCGTGCCCGACCTTGGATTCCCCCAAGGGCCGGCCACGGGGCCTTCTTTGTCTCCGAACTTCCCGCCTTTGCAAAACCACATTCGCCAAGCTCCAAGGTAGGCAATGACGAGTGTCCGGGAGAAATTGGGCGCGTCGCCAAGGCTGTTCCGGCATCGACCCGAAGGGGCACCAAGGGGAACGGTCAGTTGTCCCCGGGGAGCGTCAAATCTGCGCGTTGACCATTGTGTGAGATTCTCACATGCAAAATAGCCTTTTATGTGACTGGCACACATCGAATTGCATCTTGGACGCTTGTAATGTGATCTGCATCCACTTCTTCGTGGGACGTACATCACAAAAGGACAGTCGCTATGCAAAACGCCTCGAGCACCGGCCTCGCCACATTCCAGGAACTCTGGGGCAAGGCAGTGAGTGTGCACGCGGACCAGCCGTTCTTGGTTTTCCGGGAATTGACGGGTGGGACTACCGCCTGGACCTACGCCGACTTCGACGCCCTCACCGCACGTGTCGCAGGCATGATGGCCGCCCGCGGCGTGGGGCTGGGAGACGCGGTGCATGTGGCCCTGCGCAATTCCCCGGCATTCGTGTTGGTGTGGATGGCGGCTGCCCGTCTTGGCGCATGGATTGTCTCTGTCGACCCGGCTTCAACACGTAGCGACATAGAACTGCAGGTCCGGCGCACCGAACCCAAGATAGGGTTTTGCGCCGGTAACCGGGCGGATGTTTACCGTGCCGGCTCCAGAGGGATTCTTGACGCTGTGGTGGAGGTCCGAGAGACGGCAGCGGACACGATGGAGGGGTCACCTCTTCTGGGTGCTCCGGTCGAGGCAACAGCCGTCAGCCCGGAGGACCGCCTGGCCGTCATGTTCACGTCCGGCACCACCTCGGCCCCCAAGGGAGTGGTGTTGACGCAGGCCAACTACCTCCACACGGCGACGACCATGGCCGGCGTCATTGGCCTGGAATCCCAGGACCGATGGTTTGTCACGCTGCCGCTCTTCCACGCCAATTCCCAGTTCTATTGCTTCAGCCCTGCTATTGCGGCGGGAGCCAGTATTGGGTTGACAGCGTCGTTCTCGGCCTCCGGCTGGTTTGCCCAGGCAGCCGAACTCAATGTCACGCACGCCAGCCTGTTCGCCGCGCCCATCCGCATGATCCTGGCCCGTCGTCCGCTTGACGCGCCAACCTTGGCCTTGAAGCACCTCTGGTTCGCGCAAAGCCTTGGCGAGGAACACTATCGCGAGTTCGCGCAGTACATTGGCGTAGCACCGCGGCAACTGTACGGAATGACGGAGACCACGGCGATCGTCACGGGGGACATGGGCGCAACACCAAGTCACGACGTCATTGGCACGCGTGCGCTGGGCAGGGACGTCAAGCTGCTGAGTCCTGCGACAGGTCAGTGGGCCGGCACCGGCGAGGTGGGTGTCATCACCGTACGCGGCACTCGCGGCCTAGACCTTTTTGAAAGCTATCTCGACGACCCCGGCAAGACGGACCAATGCTTCACCGAGATTGACGGGCAGACCTGGTTCAGCACCGGGGACCTGGCCCGGTTCGATGGTGATGGCGTGTTCAGATTTGTCGGCCGCATCGACGACGTCATCAAGGTGGCGGGAGAAAACGTCAGCCTGACCGAGGTCGAGGCGGCACTGGCCCAAGCGCCAGGCATTCTCGAGGTGGCCGTGCTTTCAAGGCCGGACCCGATGCGCGACCAAGTACCGGTGGCGTTCGTGGTTCCGCGTGACGCCGCAAATCCGCCCCTGATACCGGAGCTGGAATCTTGGGCGGCAGAGAACCTGGCCCCGCAGAGCCGACCCAGGGAATGGACGCTGATCGAGGAACTGCCGCGGACAAGCGTGGGCAAGATTCGCCGGTTCAAGCTCGATGCCACCACTGCCGGCAGCGCCGTTGCCCGGAAAACCGCGTCCTAAGGAAAGTGGAGGAATGACTCTCGAACGGGAATTGCTCAAGGCACTGGCTGCCGGAGCATCCAGTAAAGAACTCCGAACCCTGGCCAAGCTGACATCCACGGCGGACATGGATGCAGTATCCGGCGTGCTGGCGGATGCACTGCAAGTTCGCCAGCACCTTGACGACCTTGTCGAACGTGAACGAAACCTTGTCCAATTGGCGGAGTCCGTGCGCGAACTGGCCGGGCTCGACGCCGTTGACAGTGTTTTGCTGTCCATTGTCTCCCGGAGCCGCCGGCTCCTGATGGCGGATGTCGCCTACTTCCTTTCCTTTGACCAGGACACTTCGATGGCCAACATGATGGTCTCGGAAGGGATACTCAGCGATGCGTTCGCAAACCTTCGGGTGCCACCCAATGAAGGCATTTCCGGCCTGATCGCGGCCTCCCGCAAGCCGAGCTGGACGGCAGACTATATGGCTGATGCCCGCTACTTGCACAACGATGTGATCGACTCGGCCACACGTGAAGAAGGTTTGCACGCCATTCTCGGCGTGCCCGTGCTTCGTTCCGGTCGTGTGGTGGGACTGCTCTTGGCCGCGGACCGCAGACCGCACGATTTTCTTCCGCAGGATGTTGAGCTGCTCTTCTCACTGGCCCAACACGCGGGAGTCCTCATCGAAAACGCCACCGTGCACCAAGCGGGGTTGCAAACGGTGGAACGACTCGAGGAAGCTGTGCAGTCGCTGCGCTCCAGCGAGGCCGCGACAGCCAACATCATGGATTTCCAGGACCGCCTGTTCGCCGTCTTGATGACCAACGGATCCCTGAAGGATCTTGCCCGGCTGGTCCAGGAATCGCTGGGAGGCACGTCGATCGTCGGGGACGATGACGGGCGCGTTCTGGCCCGCGCGGGAAGCTCGGACGCTCCCGTCAACAAGGAATTCGGCTGGACAATCGAGCGCATCGGTATTGACGCGTCGCCGCTGGGGTTTGTGGCCCACCTCGATGATTCACCGCTGGTGCCGGCAGCCGCGGCAGAACAACGGCAGATCCTGGGCCGGGCAGCAACAGTGGCGGCGCTGATGATCTCGAAGCTGGAGGCCGACCTGACCACTGTCCGTGAGCGGGCCGTGGAGCTGATCACTGAACTGTTGAGCAACCCGCAGTCGGAGCAAGCCCCAGTGCTGCAATCCGGCCTGCCGATGGACATCGACGCCTTGGGTACCGTGTTGGTGGCCCAGGCCTCCGACAAATCACCGCTGTTGCGAAGTGCGCAGCAGCGCGCCGATCGAGGCGGCGGCCTGGCCGCGACGTTCCGGGACGCTGTGCTGCTGTGGGTGCCCTCGCAAGACCCGCGCGAAGCTGCCCGAAAAATGGCCGAGGCCCTCAGCGACTCAATTGGCGCGCCAGTGACAGTCGGCGGTGCGCAGGTGCCAAACGGGCCGAGCACACTCGCGCCGGCAGCAACCGAAGCGATGCACACGATGCGGGCGTTGATCGCCCTGGGCCACGTCGGCAGGGGCGCCCAAGGCTCGGACGTCGCGCCGTTCCCCACAATCATGGCCAACAGCTCTCCGGACGAGCTCGAGGCCTTTGTCCGCAGTTCTCTCGGAGAGCTGCTTGACTACGACTCGAGCCACGGCACGGACCTCGTTTCCACCCTGGATCAGGTCTATGCCGAAGGCTCAAACGCGACCAGCGCCGCGGATGCACTGTTCGTGCATATCAACACGGTTCATCAACGGCTTTCGCGCATGGACCAGATCACCGGCGAAAGTTGGCGCGACGTCGACGTTGCCATGCGCCGCCAACTCGCCCTGAAAATCCGGGCACTCATGGACCAGCCGATGGGCCGGCCCGCCGTCATCAATTCCCCTTCCACAGCCAAAGGAAAAGCATCATGACTTCTTCTACGTCTACGTCGACAACGGTGTCGGCAACCAGGCGCCGTCGTGCGTTCATCGGCGCAACGGCCGGCCACCTCATCGAGTGGTACGACTATGGGATCTACGGCTTCCTGGCAGTGTTCATCGGCAACGCGTTCTTCGATGCGACGAATCCGGTAACCAGTCTGCTCAGCAGCTTCGCGGTATTCGCACTGAGCTTCTTCATCCGCCCGCTGGGCGGGATCTTTTTTGGTCCGTTGGCCGACAAGATCGGGCGCAAGAGGACACTTCTGATTGTCCTGGTACTTATGGCCGGTTCCACGTTCGCGATCGGGCTCCTTCCCACCCACGCCACGGTTGGCATGGCTGCGCCGGTGTTGCTGATCCTGGTCCGCTGCGTCCAGGGTTTCTCGGCAGGGGGCGAAATCGGCACGATCACCAGCTTCATTGCCGAGTACGCGGGGCCGGGCCGGCGGGGCTACTCCACAAGTTGGCTCATGGTCACCGCCGTGTTGGGTCTGGTTCTCGGCGGGTTGGTCGCCAACGGCATGATCTTCGTCCTGGGTGCGGACACTATGGCGGCCGGCGGCTGGCGCATTCCGTTCCTGGTGGCAGGTCCCCTGGGCTTGATCGCCATGTACATCCGGCTCAAGCTCGAGGATAGCCCCGAGTTCCAGGCGCTGCAGGCCGCCGGCGAAACGTCCAAGGCACCGCTGCGCGAGGTGTTCCAGTGGAAGCGCGCCATGGGCATCGTGTTCTTCGTCATCACCTTGCACAGCTCCATCTTCTACTTGGTGTTGACTTACGCTTCGACGTTCATGGCCAAGTCCCTCGGCTTCGACAGCGGTACCACCCTGCTCTACGTCTTCCTGGCCAGCGTGCTGTCCGCCGCCGTCATGCCATTCGGCGGCATGTTCACGGACAGATTCGGCCGCCGCAACTTCCTACTCGTCGTCGGCGCCGCTGCCACCGGTGCCCTGTACTGGTTCTTCGCGGTTGCATCCGTGGCCACGCCTGCAACTTTCATTTACCCGCTGCTGACCGTGGCAATCCTGTTCGGGCTCTACGCATCATCCACCTATGCGACGATGTCGGAACTGCTTCCGACACGCATACGCTCCACCGGCATCGCCATCGCCTACAACATTCCCGTGGCCGTATTCGGCGGCAGTGCACCCCTGATCGCCACCTGGCTGATCGCCCGCACCGGAGACATCAGCTCACCCTGGTACTTCTTCGTCGGCACCGGCATTGCCTCCCTTATTGCCCTCTTGGTGCTGCGGAAGTCCGACTTCGACCGAAGCGCCGCCGCTTCGGCCCACGTTCTTGACGCAAACACCCAAAACATCGAAGGTGGCGTCGACCGCGACCACCCCATGACCACGGCATAGCCATGGAAACGACAACCATTACCTGGAAAGCGGGAAAGGTTCACGCATGAGCATCAAGGAACAACTCGGAAAAGACATCCTATTGACAGGATGGGGGCACTCGCGTTTCGGCAAACTATCCGACGAAACACTCGAATCGTTGATCGTCCAAGTCGCCGGTGACGCCATCGCGAAGTCAGGCGTTGATGCTGCCCAAATCGATGAGATTTTTCTGGGTCAGTTCAACTCCGGGCTCATACCGCTCGCTTTCACGTCGTCGCTGGCACTGCAAACCGACCCTGCCCTGGCCAACGTACCTGCCACAAGGGTCGAGAATGCCTGTGCTTCGGGATCGGCGGCATTTCAGCAAGGCGTTAAGTCGCTGCTTGCCGGAACTGCCCGGAACGTGTTGGTAATCGGGGCGGAAAAAATGACCCATGCACCGGCCGAGCTCGTGGGGTCGGCGTTGCTGGGTGCAGACTACGAAATGGCCGGCAAGGAATCGCGCGCCGGTTTCGCCGGGCTGTTCGCCAATGTGGCCAGAAACTATGCCTCGCGTTATGGGGATGCCGGAGACATCATGGGTTCCATTGCGGCCAAGAACCACCGCAACGGTGTGGCGAATCCGTACGCCCAGCTGCGCAAGGACTTGGGCGAGGACTTTTGTCGGACCGTGTCGGAGAAGAATCCACTGGTGGCGGATCCGCTGCGGCGAACCGATTGTTCTCCGGTCTCGGACGGCGCAGCCGCAGTCGTCCTTTCGCTGACATCGAACCATGGTGCGGCGACCGATCCGGTCCGTCTGGCCGGGTTCGGGCAGGCCAACGACTTCCTACCGTCGCAGCGGCGGGACCCTACGGCGTTTGAGGCGACACGCGTCTCCTTTGAACGGGCATTGGGCATGGCCGGGGTTGGGCTGGACGAATTGGACTTCGCCGAGGTCCACGACTGCTTCACAATCGCGGAGCTGATCATGTACGAGGTAATGGGGCTGACACCGCCGGGGAAGGGCAGGCGCGCCGTTGATGAAGGCTGGGTTTATCGGGGCGGGAAGCTTCCCATCAATATTTCGGGTGGCCTGAAGGCGAAGGGGCACCCGGTCGGGGCGACGGGCGTGTCCCAGCACGTGATCTCCGCGATGCAGCTGACTGGTACGGCCGGAGAGATGCAACTGGGATCGCCGCGCCGCGCCGCCGTGCAAAACATGGGTGGACTGGGCGTTGCCAACTATGTCAGCGTGCTCGAAGCCGTCTAGAAAGCTGTTAGGGAGAGGTTGTGCCATACTCCCGAAGGCGTATGCCGCACTACCGCCCCGGCTGGATGAATACGGAGAGGGACAACGAGTAGTCTCGTCTCATGATCAACCGACGCCGTCCTCCGCTGGGCATCCTGCCGGTGGCCGTGGCCGTCGTTCAATTGGTCGGTTCCCACTTCGCCGCACAGCGGTTCAACGAATCCTTGTCGTGGGGCGCCGTTTTCCTTCTGCTGGCTGGCCCCGCCTTGTTGCTGCTGCGCCGCCGCGCGCCCGGCCCCATGGTTGCAGGCATCGGGCTGGTGACAGTCGGCTACGTCGCGGCAGGCTTCCCGTGGGGCCCATTCCCGTTCTCCTTTGCCGTGGGGCTGGTACTTGCCGTCTTGGCCGGGGCCCGCTGGTGGGCCTGGGGGAGCGCCGCTGCAGCCGGAATCACGTTCCTGCTGCTGGCCCTGCAGCATGGGGAAAGCACGCGTGTCTTTTTCGTGCTCGTGTGGCTAATTGTCGTCTTGCTGGCGGGGGAATTGGGACGCAGCGCCAAGACCCGGCGGGACGATTTTCGCCGGGCAGCCAGCGAGCGAGCCAGACACCAGCGCGACGAGGAACGCCTGGTGCTGGCCAGGGACATCCACGACGTTGTCGCGCATTCGCTGTCCATGATCAATGTGCAGGCCTCCGTGGCCCTGCACCTGGCCAAGAAGGACGGCGACACCGGCGGAATGCTCGAGGCCCTGGAAAACATCAAGTCCGGATCCAAGGAAGCCCTTTCCGAAGTACGCGAAGTGCTTGCCGTCCTGCGCCAGGACGCGCCGCGTGTTCCCAGTCAGCGGCTGGAACAACTCGACGATCTCATCGCAAGGGTCCGTGGCGCCAACTTGTCCATCACCTTCACCCCGCCGGTGCTGCCGCCACCGGACTGGATCGACGAGCGCGTGGAGAACATCCTCTACCGGGTGGTCCAGGAATCCCTGACCAACGTCGTGAGGCATGCGAAGGCCAGCCGCGTTGCAGTTGCCGTCGAACTCGATGACCAGCACGCGGCGGTCACCGTTGCCGACGACGGGATCGGCATGGGCGCCGCGGACGAGGGCAACGGCATCTCCGGGATGCGAGAGCGCCTGGGCGCCCACGGCGGAACGCTCACGGTCACGAAAGGAATTCCCGGGGGAGCGGGAACACCCGGAACCCGGATCAACGCATGGCTCCCGGCCCCGGGGAAGCCGCATGCCTGAAACCCTGAAACCCGGACACCCCACGACACGAAACCAGGGAGCCGCATGATCGGCCTACTCATTGTTGATGACCAGTCACTGATCCGGGCCGGCTTTTCAGCGCTCCTGGGTGCCGAGGACGACATGCGCGTGCTCGGCCAGGCCTCCAATGGCGTGCAGGCGCTGGCCCAGGCCCGCGCCTTGAAACCCGACATTGTGCTGATGGACATCCGCATGCCCCACGGCGACGGCATCACGGCCGCGGCAGCGATCACCTCGGATCCGACGCTGGCCCACACCCGGATCATCATGCTCACGACGTTTGAACTCGATGACTACATCCTCGATTCCATCCGGGCCGGCGCCTCCGGATTCCTGGTCAAGGACACCGAACCCGAGGAACTCATCGCGGCCGTGCGGATCGTAGCGACGGGGGACTCGCTGCTCTCGCCCTCGGTGACCCGAAAGCTGCTCGCGCAGGTTGCCGCCACGAAGCCGGTTCAGGCGTCGAGGCAACCCGCGGCATTTGACGTCCTGACCGAGCGCGAGCGCGAGGTCCTGATGCTGATTGGCACCGGCAAGAGCAACGCCGAAATCGCCGAGCAGCTTTTCATCACCCCGCTGACGGCCAAGACCCATGTCTCCCGCATCATCGGGAAAATGGGCGTTCGTGACCGGACCGGGCTCGTGGTGATCGCCTACGAGAGTGGCCTGATCACGCCCGGTGCGCAGCCCGCTCCGCAGACGCCCCGGAGGAACCTAGGCTAATCCCGGCAACGCCCGCGGCTGCACCGAGAGGAGTACGCCACGGAACCCAAGGTGTCTCCACCTGGCCGATGCAGCAAGGGGACCCCTAGGAAGAAAGTGGATACATGAGGCGAAAGGCCTCGGAACCCGCAATTCACGCCTTGAGGAGCAACCCATCATGACAACCGCGATTCTTCCCGTACTGGCATCCATGTCGACCCACGCCTGGGGACCGGGATATGGACCAGGCTGGTTCATCCTTTTCCCCATCTTTTGGATCCTGCTGATTGGCTTCTTCATCTTCTTCAGCCGCCGCATGTACTGGCACCACCGCATCCAGGGCGACCCCACGAGCGCAGAAGGAGTGCTGCGCGAGCGCTATGCACGCGGAGAAATCGACGAGACCGAATACCGGCAGCGGCTCGAGGTGCTGCGAGCCAACCGAAAATAGGCCCGACGACACCTGCGAATGAGTAGAACCACGGGTTCCAGGGGACCCGTGGTTCTACTCATCCTGGCGAGGTTCTTTAGGGCGTGACGTGGCGAATAAATGCCTCAAGTGTTATATTTCGGAAATTGGAAGAATTCGGAAAAAACCCCGGAATGACGGGGTGAAGGGCCTATCTTCGAGGGGTGGAGCAAGTTTTATGCCCGCAAATGAATTCAGCTATTTAGTGTCAATTCGCAACGATCAGGTATTTAACATGCGTAGCACGTAAGCTCATAGACATAGGAACCGAGATTTTCAGTTCTTACGACTGAAATCGTCGCCCTACTCGCTTATCGGGAGTGACCCTTGAGTAGTATGAGTTCCACTTTGTCCGCATCGGCCCCGGAGCAACGTGTATCGCGTGGCTCGGCCGGAGCCAACAATTACCGCCACCTGAAGATCCGCGTTCGCGACGCCGGCCTGCTCGGCCGCCGCAAGGGCCACTACCTCGGGCTTGTCAGCGTTCTGGTGCTCCTGCTTGGCGGAGCCGTCACCGGTTTTGTTCTGTTGGGTGACAGCTGGTTCCAGCTGCTTATTGCCGCTGCCGTCGGCATCATCCTGACCCAGTTCGCGTTCCTGGCCCACGAGGCAGCGCACCGCCAGATCCTGACCTCCGGACCGGCGAATGATAGGATCGGCCGCTTTCTGGCCAACTTCGTGGTTGGCATCAGCTACCAGTGGTGGATGAACAAGCACAACAAGCACCACGCCATGCCCAACACTGTTGGCAAGGACCCGGACATTGAATGGGACACGATTTCGTTCCAGACCGAGGACGCAAAGAAGCAGAAGGGCTTCCTCAAGTGGATCACGGAGCGCCAGGGCTACTTGTTCTTCCCTTTGCTGACCCTTGAAGGCTTCAATCTGCATATGCGTTCCATGATCTACCTTTTCACCGACGACCGGGTCAAGGACCGCCGACGTGAGATCATCTCCATCATCATTCGGTTGTCCCTGTATGTGGCGGCGATTTACATCTTCCTGCCGGTTGGTATCGGATCAGCGTTCCTGGGCGTGCAGCTCGCGGTCTTCGGCGTGTACATGGGTGCGTCGTTCGCCCCTAACCACAAGGGCATGCCGATGATCCCCAAGGAATCGCGCATTGACTTCTTCTCGCGCCAGGTACTGACCAGCCGCAACGTCATGGCCCGCACGACCTTCGGCAACCGCGTTCTCTCTCACGTCTTCGGCGGCTTGAACTACCAGGTCGAACACCACCTGTTCCCGTCGATGCCCCGCGCCAACCTCGCAGGTGTAGCCGCAATCGTTCGCGAATACTGCCACGAGCTCAAGGTCCCGTACACGGTCACCTCGGTGACCCAGTCCTACGGCCAGGTCATCACGTACCTGAATAAGGTCGGACTCTCGGCACGCGACCCGTTTGACTGCCCGATGGTCGGCGAGTTCCGCCCTTACAAGTAGGCAGATCCTTGCGTCGTCGACCGATAGCTCGGCTTGACTGCGAAAACTGAACATTTCACATTGCCCTCGGCGCCGATTGATCGGTTCCGGGGGCATTGTGCGTGCGTGCGGGAATCCGGGCGGGGCCGGTTTTGGGTCAAATGTGACGCCGGACAACATTTAGGTGATCCACCTCATAGAGTCTTGGCCTGGCGGGGTCGGACGCGTCCTAGTCGGCTCGCTGCGCCGCATAAAATGCCGGTTCAGTAGGGAAAATTCAAGCATGTAAGTGCTTGCTAAATTCAGGACTATGAAAGGGATTTCCGCTCTCCGAGGTTAGGGCAGGCTCAAGTGCCCTATGGGGCTTTGTATTGCCACCCGTTTTGTTTGGTGAATTAGGTAAGTCGTACCTAAGCTGTGTGAGCGGTCCCACCACAAAATCTCCCGGGCCCGCCAAGACTTCACTCCCAAAGAAAGCGCCGCACCATGACGATTCGAAAAAACGTGCTGACCGGCCTCGCCGTCATTGCCACCGCGGCCCTCGGCCTGACCGCCTGCTCCGCCAACGCTCCGGCCCCGGGTGCCGCAGACGCGGAAGGAATCACGGTCTACAACGCACAGCACGAAAGCCTTGCCCAGGAATGGGTTGACGCCTTCACTGCCGAAACCGGCATCAAGGTCACCATTCGCAACGGCTCGGACACCGAAATGTCCAACCAGATCATCCAGGAAGGCGAGGCCTCCCCGGCTGACGTCTTCTTGACCGAGAATTCTCCCGCAATGGCGCAGGTTGAGAATGCCGGTCTGTTCGCCGACATCGACAAGGCCACCGTTGACCAGGTGCCGGCCGAATTCCGTCCCTCCACCAACAAGTGGACCGGCATTGCTGCACGATCGACTGTGTTCGTCTACGATCCAAAGAAGATCAGCGAGGACAAGCTGCCGAAGTCCATGCTGGATCTGGCCAAGCCGGAGTGGAAGGGCAAATGGGCCGCTTCCCCGACCGGCGCCGACTTCCAGGCCATCGTTGCAGCACTACTGGAACTCAAGGGCGAGGCAGCCACCACCGAGTGGCTTGCCGGCATGAAGGAAAACTTCACCGCCTACAAGGGCAACTCCACCGCCATGAAGGCAGTGAATGCCGGTGAAATCGATGCCGCGCTGATCTACCACTACTACTACTATGGCGACCAGGCCAAGACCGGCGAGAACTCGAACAACGTCACCTCGCACTACTTCAAGAACCAGGACCCGGGAGCATTCGTCTCGGTCTCCGGTGGCGGTGTCATCGCTTCTTCCAAGCACGCGGCAGAGGCACAGGAATTCCTGAAGTTCGTAACGGGCAAGGCCGGCCAGGAAATCCTGAAGACCGGAACGTCATTTGAATATGCAGTTGGTTCCGAGGTTGCCTCCAATGAGAAACTGGTACCTCTGAAGGAGCTGCAGGCTCCGACGGTTGACCCGGCCAAGTTGAACTCGGCCAAGGTCACCGAACTGATGAACAAGGCAGGACTGCTGTAGCCCATATGAGTAAGACTCCATTGGTTCCCGACATCAAGAGGGAACCGAGAATGGCGGGCGGGGGCAAAGTGCCCCGCCCGCCATTGGGCGTTTCGGCGCTCGCACTGTTGGCAACCCTCATCGCCCTGTTTTCCCTGGTCCCGCTGGGCTACGTCATCTATATGACGGTTGCCACCGGCTGGGACACCGTCGTGGAACTCGTTATCCGCCCAAGGGTGGGCGAGCTGCTGCTCAACACCATCTTGCTGGTCCTTGTCACGGTGCCGCTGTGCCTGGTGCTGGGAGTGGGCGGCGCGTGGTTGGTCGAACGCACGAACTTGCGCGGCTACCGCTGGTGGGCGCTGGCCCTTGCCGCTCCGCTCGCGATCCCGGCGTTCGTCAACAGCTATGCGTGGGCATCGACGGTTCCCTCGCTGGCCGGTCTGGGCGCCGGAACCCTGATTGCCACGCTGTCCTACTTCCCACTGGTGTACATCCCCGTCGCGGCAACCCTGGGGCGCCTGGACCCGGCCATTGAGCAATCCGCTGCCTCCCTGGGGCTGGGGCCCTGGGCCGTGTTCTTCCGGGTGGTGCTGCCGCAACTGCGCATCGCCATGGCCGGAGGATCCCTGTTGGTCGCCCTGCACCTGCTTTCCGAGTACGGCGCCTTCGCGATGATCCGGTTCGACACCTTCACCACGGCCATCATGGTCCAGTTCCAGTCGGCCTTCAGCGGGGCCGCGGGAAACATGCTTGCCAGCGTGCTGGTCCTGCTGTGCATGCTGCTCTTGCTCGCCGAAGCCAAGGTGCGCGGCAACGCGCGGTACTCGCGTGTTGGTTTTGGTGCCCAGGGACTCGCCTTCCGACTGCGCCTGGGGCGTTATGAAATCGCCTCCCAATTTGCCCTGCTGGCTCTCCTTGTCCTTTCGGTGGGCGTGCCCTTGTATTCCGTGGTTCGTTGGCTCATTGCCGGTGGAACGGAGATCTGGGCACCGACGGAATTCTTCCCGGCCCTCTTCCAGACCATGGGCTACGGCCTGGGTGGTGCATTGGTGACCGTCGTGGTGGCCTTCCCCATGGCGTTCCTGGCCGTGCGCCACGCCAACTGGTTCAGCAAGCTGTTGGAACTGTCCAACTACGTCACCAGCTCCATGCCCGGGATCGTTGTCGGCTTGGCGTTTGTCACCGTGGCCATTCGCCTGGTCCCCGGAATCTACCAAAGCGCCTACGTGCTGCTCGCCGCCTATGTGCTCTTGTTCATTCCGCGCGCGCTGGTGAACCTGCGGGCGGGACTCGCCCAGTCGCCGCGTGAGCTCGAGGAAGCGGCCCGCTCGCTCGGCCGGTCTCCGGCCCTGGCATTCTTCCGCGTCACCCTGCGGCTGACCGCACCTGCGGCGGCAGGAGGCGCGGCGCTGGTCTTTCTGGCGATCGTCAACGAGCTGACAGCAACTCTGTTGTTGGCACCCAACGGCACCCGCACCCTGGCCACCGCATTTTGGGCCAAGAGCAGTGAGATCGACTATGCGGGGGCCGCGCCCTATGCCTTGTTGATGATCCTCATTTCCGTACCCATGACCTACCTGCTGTTCCAACAGTCAAAGAAAGCAGCCGGACAGTGACCACCTCAGCACCCCAGGCCCACAAGTTTTACGGGCTCATGCCAGCCGTCAAGTTCCTGCGCACCAGCAACCTGGTCAAGAGCTTTGGTTCCAAGGAAGTCCTCAAGGGAGTCGACCTTGCCTTGAATGAGGGCGGGACCACCGCCATTGTCGGCCCGTCGGGATCCGGCAAGACCACCCTGCTGCGCTTGATTGCGGGCTTCGAGAACCCCGACAGCGGCACCATCGAGCTGAACAACCGCATGGTTGCCGGGGACGCTTGGGTCCCGGCGCACAAGCGGGAAATCGGATATGTGGCCCAGGACGGGGCGCTCTTCCCGCACCTGAGCGTTGCCCAGAACATTGCCTTCGGGCTGGACCGATCCTGGAATCTTGCCGGTCGCCGGGCCAACGCCCGGCGCGTGGCCGAACTGCTGGAGATGGTCTCGCTGGAGGCTTCCATGGGGGAACGCCGCCCGCACGAGATCTCCGGCGGGCAGCAACAGCGCGTGGCCTTGGCCCGCGCGCTGGCCCGCAAGCCAAAACTGATGCTGCTCGACGAGCCATTCTCTGCCTTGGATGCCGGGTTGCGCGGGGCCACGCGCAAGGCAGTTGCAGACGTCCTGCATGCAGCGGAAATCACCACGATCCTCGTGACCCATGACCAGGGCGAGGCACTGTCCTTTGCCGACCAGGTTGCTGTCATGCGCGGGGGAACCCTGGCCCAGACCGGCACCCCGTTCTCCGTCTACACCCGCCCGGCGGATCTGGACACCGCGGAATTCCTGGGCGATGCGGTCATGCTCGATGCCCTGCTTCAGGGTTCCCTGGCCACCTGCTCGCTCGGTGGCATCCCGGTGCGCCATGCAACGGTCCAGGGCCGGGTGCGCCTGATGCTGCGCCCGGAACAGATCCGCATCACCGCCGACGGGCCCATCAAGGGAGTCGTTGTCGACACCGTGTTCTTCGGTCCGGAAACCACGGTGCGGATCAGGCTCTCGCCGGTGCCCGGGCTTGCCGGCGGCGGTGAGGTCATCACCATCCGGCACTGGAATGCCTCGATGGCCCGCCCGGGTATGGAACTGAACCTGCGGGTCATTGGCGAGGGTGTCGCGTTCCCGGCCGAAACGCAAACCCCTTAACGAACGAAAGGTCGGTTTTCGGCCCCCGATCGGTTCCGGGCTTCGCTGACTGCATCGAAGTCAGTAGTGCGCCGATTCCCGGTTTCTGGGGCACTGTTACCTCTGGTGCCGGGCAGCGAATGTGTGCGGTATTGGGTGTTCACAGTCGACCGAAGATTGTCACCACGTAGGCGAGCATGAAGCAGTGTCCGAGCATATATGCGAGCGTGTATGGCCCTCTTGTCTTCTTCTGTTGGTCTGGTGGTTTCGCCCGGCGCGCAGTGTTGTTGACAAATCTCATTCTCAAATCCGCAACCCGAATCCGGTAAAGGAACAAAGAGGACAGACACAGGGCGGCCGCTGCGAATCCGAGTGCCGGAATCCCAACGAACCCCGTGGCGAAAGGCAGTACCGCGGCAACGAAGGAGAGCAGGCCGTTGTTGACGACGTTGATGGCCCCATACACACGGTCCATCTTCGAGTCTGGCTCAATAGGAAACCGGTACCGCCCCCAGTAAGTTCCTGCCCAACCGATCAGGCCTGCATAAGTGAATAGCAGCACATTCTTTGGATACGCTAATGGCGGTGATGGGGCGCAGGTTCCAAGAACGTCTAGGGCGTCAGGCAGCCTGTCAGCTGCGACTGGGCCTGGCCTCGCCGTCAAAGGTTGCAGCAATTCATGGGTGGTCGGTGTGCCGGCACTTGCCGACCCTAAAGAAATCCCAATCGCCGCGACTGACAAAATGATGAATTTTCCCAAGACGTGCACGCGATATCGCCTAAATCCAGACACTCAGAGCCCCCAAGCTTGAGTAATTGAAACCAAGCCTTGCAGAACAGTCCAGCCTTGTCCACAGATAAGGGGAACAATCAGCACCCGGGCGAACTTCTCCCCAGTTAACGAGCCGCACCCGATTTGTGCGTGGATATCTTGCTTGGGTTTCCAGGATCACCTCGGCGGCCTCCTTCCGGACGAAAGATTTGGGATCTTCGTTGCAGGAGGTGCTCCATTTGTTGGCGCATTTTCCAGGGCCCGGACGCTTGGCGGACCACTGGGGCAGCAGCCGGGTGTGGAAAGCCAGTCGGTGCTTTCCTTGCAATTGTTTGCAGTACACGACAGGATTCGTATTGTGTCTACTCAGGGACATGAGTCGCTTGCTGGGGAGCGTTTGGCTGTTGGGGGGTAGCGATGTCAGTCTTGCGGGTGCTGTTGTCAGTTTTTGTGGTCGGCGTTCAAACAGAAGTTGGTCTACCCCGCATCAACCAAATCGCCCATGAGTCGCCGGGTTCCCGTCAGCTGTGGGTTCGGCAATGATGAAGGCACACAAGCGGGGCAACGATTCCACAATGCCCAAAGTCGATGGTTCGCCATCGGCGTCCCGCCACCCTGTTAGGGTGCAAGCCCGCCGACCGTTAGCCAAACGCACGGCCATATCTACCCTATCGAGTGCGCCGCAGATAATAGTTGCAGCCGCATCTTCTAAGGACATGGAGGAATCACAGCAGGAGGGGAACTCCCTCGTTGATTCCAGCAGAGATCCATGGCGGCATGAGCAACACCTGGAGTGCGACACTGCACCAGTTCAATCCTTGGAAGTGATGGCATGACAAACGAATTTACTGGTGGAGCATGGATACCCTCAGTCGTCCAGGTCTTCCCGCATGGGATTAGGCTGAAAGTATCGGAGGAAAAGCTTGAATTCCATATTCGGTACGGATTGAATCGTTTTTTTGGTCCATGGACTCTGGAACGATTGAAGGTTCAGTTGGTCTTCCGTGAGCCTAGCGGGCTGGCTTTTTATCACTCCCTAGGAATTCTCGTGAGCAGCGATGTTTGGTGGTCGTTCTATACGTACCACCCGGAGGAGGTCCTGGACTACCTGGAGGAACTTGGATACCCGGTTGACCCCGACGCGCGGCGCAAGCGGTGACTGCGTCCAGACACGAAACATGATGAGGGCAGCCCTCCGCATGGGCGCGGGAGTCATCTCTGGATGAGGCTGTGGAAAGCCCTCGACGACGCCGTTTTTGGTGGCGAAATGCGTGTATGGTTTGGCATAGCAGCTATGATTCCAGCTGAGGTTTACGGAGGCATGAGTAATGCATTGACCCATACATTGAGCGCGTTCAACCCGTGGAAGTGATTGCATGAGCACGGAACATATTGGAGGAATGGGAAAGCCTGCTTGCTTGAGGGTTTTCCCTTGTGGCGTTCGGCTGAACATCACGGCAGAGAAGCTTGAGTTTCGCCTGAGGTATGGACTGGAGCGCACATGGGGGCCGTGGGTTTGGGACCGCAAGAATATCACCCTCATCGTCCTGCAGCGGGCGTGAGTGAGCACTTTTCGCAGTTTCGAAATAGTCTTTTTCGAGGGAACTCGGTGGGGCTTTTTCACCTACCACCCTCATGAATTCCTGGACCGTATGGAGGAACTTGGTTCCCCAGTCGACCCCGACGCACGGCCTAATAGACGGTGACGCCGACGGTGAAATGAGATTACGAATCGCCTCGGGTGACGTGCCTGATTCGCAAAAGACGCGACCCTGACAGCAAGGGTGGAGGACTATCTGCTCGTCGCGGTTATCCTGGGCAAGCGCTCATGATCTGCTTGAGGTTGGTGCTAACCGCCACCATCTGCACACAAAAGGTCGGTGCCCAAACCACATGTGAGGGGTGGGCACCGGCCTTTAACCGTATGCGGTGGGCCGACAGCCCTGGACGACGAGTGGCGA
>NZ_JBKKAP010000036.1:0-30962 GCF_046714615.1 Paeniglutamicibacter sp. | reverse complement strand
CCTCACACCTCGCCGCCCGCAGCGCGGAGTATATGCCCCCAGCCAGGCACCCCCACAGCCGGGGGCACGGGCGCGTATCGCATCCACGCCGGTGCCGCCAAAGGCCTTCTTGCTATTTGTCGCCAGCCCCGGTGATCGAGTACTCGTGGTTCCCTGTCTGTTCGGAAAGCGCATCGGCGTTCGCCCGTGCGGCGGCGATGTCACGGATGCGGCCGCGCGAGGCGTACCAGCCGATCATCAGGGTCGGGATGATGACGATGATGGATGCCACGGTCCAGGTGCCCACCGGGGAGTCGAAGGCCATCAGCACGATGACCGCCAGCAGGAAGGCGAGGGTCAGGTACCCGGTGTAGGGTGCCCCGATCATCCGGAAGGCGGGACGGACCGCCTCGCCGCGCTTGGACAGGCGGTAGAGCGCCAGCTGGCAGAGCACGATCATGCCCCAGGAGGCGATGATGCCCAGCGCCGCCATGTTCAGCACGATCTCGAAGGCATTGGCCGGAACAATCGCGTTGAGCACCACGCCCAGGCCGGCAACGGCGGCCGTCAACGTGATGCCGCCGTAGGGCACACCCTGCTTGTTCAGCTTGGCGGTGAAGCGCGGAGCGGATCCGGCCAGGGCCATCGAGCGCAGGATGCGACCGGTGGAGTACAGGCCGGCGTTCAGCGAGGACATCGCCGCGGTGAGCACCACCAGGTTCATGATCGAGTCCATGCCCGAAACCCCGATGGAACCGAAGAACGTCACGAACGGCGATTCGCCGGCCTTGTACGCGGTGTACGGCAGCAGCAGCGAAAGCAGCACCAGGGAACCGACGTAGAACACGGCGATGCGGATGATCACGGTGTTAATGGCCTTGGGCATGACCTTCTCGGGGTTCTGCGTTTCGCCGGCGGCGGTGCCGATCAGCTCGATCGACGCGTAGGCGAACACGACGCCCTGCATGACGACAACCACCGGCAGCAGCCCGTTGGGGAAGAATCCGCCGTTGTCGGCAATCAAGGAGAAGCCAACCTCGTGCCCGGCAACCGGGCTGCCGAAGATGACGAAGTAGACGCCCACGATGAGGAAGCCGACCAGCGCGACGACCTTGATCAGCGCGAACCAGAACTCGAGTTCGCCGAAGACCTTCACCGAGACCAGGTTCAGCCCCAACACGATCAGCAGCGCGGCAAGCGCCCACACCCACTGCGGAACCGAACCGATCCAGGGCACGTACTTGGCGAAGAAGTTCATGTACAGCGCGATCGCGGTGATGTCCACGATGGCAGTCATGGCCCAGTTCAGCCAGTACAGCCAGCCGGTCACGAACGCCGCCTTCTCGCCGAAGAATTCGCGGGCGTAGGAGACGAAGGACCCGGAGGACGGGCGGTGGACAACCAGTTCGCCCAGGGCGCGCAGGATCAGGAACGCGAAGAACCCGCAGATGGCGTAGCTGAACATCAACGCCGGTCCGGCACCTGCAAGGCGGCCGCCGGCACCCATGAAGAGCCCGGTGCCGATGGCACCGCCAATGGCGATCATCTGGATCTGGCGGGATTTCAGTCCCTTGTGCATCCCCTTGTCCTCGGCGGTCAGGGCCGAGTGGTGGGTTTCGGGTCGGTGCGTGGTGCGGGTTTCTGGGATTTCACGTGTCATGCGCAGGTGCCTCTCGGGGAGTGTCTGGGGGCTTGCTCAAGGGTGGAACGGGGGGGGAAAGCGCGGGATCTATTCGCTGAGGTTGGCCAGTCGCTCCGGGCGCAGCAGCTCGTTGAGCTGTGCCTCGGTGAGCAGCCCGTGCTCCAGGACCAGTTCGGCCACCCCGCGACCGGTGGACAGGGCCTCGATCGCGATCTTCGTTGAGGCGGCGTAGCCCAGCTGAGTGGTCAGCGCGGTGACCAGGCCGATGGAGTTCTCCACCTGGGCACGCAGCTTCTCCTCGTGGGCGGTGATGCCGATGATGCACTTGTCGGCCAGCGTGATGCACGCGGCCTCGAGGTGGCGCATCGACTTGGTCAGACTGTGCACGATGATCGGCTCGAAGGCGTTGAGCTGCAGCTGCCCGGACTCGGCGGCCATCGTGATGGTCACGTCGTTGCCGATGACCTCGTAGGCCACCTGGTTCACGACCTCCGGGATCACCGGGTTGACCTTGCCTGGCATGATCGAGGAGCCCGACTGCACGGCCGGCAGGTCGATCTCGCCCAGTCCGGCGCGTGGGCCCGAGGAGAGCAGGCGCAGGTCGTTGCAGACCTTGGACAGCTTGACCGCCACGCGCTTGAGAACGCCGGAGAGATGCACGAAGGCGCCGACGTCGGCGGTTGCCTCGATCAGGTCGAACGCCGTCTCCAGCTTCAGCCCGGAGATGGCAGCCAGGTGCGTGCAGGCCAGGGACGAGTACCCCAGCGGTGCGTTCAGCTCGGTGCCGATCGCGGTGGCACCGAGGTTGATCTCGTGGATGAGCAGGGTGGATTCGGCCAGGCGGGCGCGGTCCTCGCCGAGCGTGACGGCGTAGGCGTTGAATTCCTGGCCCAGGGTCATCGGGACCGCGTCCTGCAGCTGGGTGCGTCCCATCTTCACCACGGTGCGGAATTCAACGGCCTTGGCGGCGAAGGCGGCACCGAGGTGCTCCATGGCGGCGACCAGCGAGGTGGCGCCGAAGATGGTGGCCACGCGCACGGCGGTGGGGTACACGTCGTTGGTGGACTGGCTGAGGTTCACGTGGTCGTTCGGGTGCAGGTACTGGTACTCGCCCTTGGCGTGGCCCATCAGTTCAAGGGCCCGATTGGCGATGACCTCGTTGGCGTTCATGTTCGAGGAGGTGCCGGCGCCGCCCTGGATCACGTCGACCACGAACTGGTCGTGCAGGTTCCCGGCGATGATTTCGCGGCAGGCCGCGATGATGGCGGTGGCGCGGGATGCATCAAGCAGTCCCAGTTCCTGGTTGGCCTGGGCGGCTGCCTGCTTGACCATGGCCAGGGCCGTGACCAGGTGCGTGTTGGTGGACAGCGGCTGGCCGGTGATGGGGAAGTTTTCCACGGCGCGCAGCGTGTGCACGCCCCAATATGCCTCGGCGGGAATGTCGCGGTCGCCAATCAGGTCGTGTTCGCTGCGGACCGCGAGGGGTGCGGCAACTTGCAAGGTGGCGGTGGATTCGGACATGGCTCTCCTAGGGGTGGCGGTGAGGTGTGGGTGCATGGGGGTGGACGATTTTGGGCGCGCTCAAGCGCCGGCGGGGATGCGGTGAAGCGGGTGGACCGGTTGCTACGGGAAGGGCAGCCCGGCCAGGGTGCCGACGGGGTTTCCGCCACCGAGCACGGGGAGGTTGTTGAACGGGGCCAAGCTCCCCGGGTCCACGCCCAGGGCCAGCAGCGCGGGAACGGCGGCGGGCATCCGCGCCCGGTCGCCTCCGTCGGAGATCTTCAGCGCCACGGCGGAGCCGTCGGGCAGGGCAATGAGCTGGATTCCCTCGAATCCGTCCTTGGCCAGCACACCGGGCACCGCTTCCATCAACGCGGTGACGTCTCGCCCGAGCCCGGCAACCATCACGGGGTGGGCGCGCATGGCTGCAGCGACCTCGTGCTCTGCGGTGCCAACGGGTGCTGTGACCAGTTTCCCGAAGGCCCTGGCCATGCCGGCCAGGGAGAGAGCGAAGACCTCGGTGCCGCAGCCGTCGGTGCTCATCACGGTGAGTGGTTCGCCGGTGAGTTCGGCGACGACCTCGCGGATGAGGGTGGGCAGCGGGTGGTCGTGCTGCAGGTAGGTTTCGGTGTCCCAGCCGTTGAGCAGGCAGGTGGCGAGCATCGCAGCGTGCTTGCCCGAGCAGTTCTGGGCCAATTGGGTGGGACCGTTGCCTGCCTCGATCCATTCCAGGCGCTCGGCCACTCCGTAGGGCAGGTCGGTGGAGTTGCGCAGCGCACCGGGTTCCAGCCCGGCGTCGGCGAGGATCTTCGCGGCGAGGTCCCGGTGGTCGGCGGAGCCAGAATGGCTCGCGGAGGCCAGTGCCAGCTGCTCGGCTGACAAATGCAGGCCGGCACGCACCATGGCCACTGCCATCAACGGCTTCAGGGCCGAGCGCGGATACATCAGAGCCGCCGGCTCCCCGCGGGTGAGCACGGTCCGGCCGTCGGCGCCCAGGGCCACGAGGGAACCGTAGTGGACGCTTTCAACCAGCTCGCCGCGGGTTTGCACGGCCAGCGGTGTATGGGCCGGGAAGGTGGAAATGCTCATGCGGTTTCTGCTCCGAGGATCTTGGTCAGTGCTTCGTCCACCGCGGCCAGGTGCCCGGCCATCGCCTTGCCCGCCGCGGCGCTGTCGCGCATCTCGATGGCTGCGAGGATTTCGCGGTGTTCGGCGTGCGAGGGGTGCTGGCGGCCGGTGATGAGGTTGATGGTCTCGGACTGGTTGACCATGGCCTCGCGGATGTCGTTGACGACCCGTTCGAAGACCCCGTTGCCGCTGGCGCGGGCAATCGTGGCATGGAAGCTGGCATCGAGGGCCACCCACATCCCGGGATCGTCCTCGTCCTCCATCGCTTCGATGATGCCGCGCAGCTCCTCGAGCTGGTCGGCGGTGGCGCGGGCAGCTGCGAGTTCGGCCGCGGGAATCTCGATGTGCGGGCGCGCTTCCATGAGGCTGCGGGCCGAGAACGTGCCCAGCACCAGGTCGTTGCTGGCCTTGCCCGCGATGACGAAGGTGCCCTTGCCGGTGTGCGTTTCCGTGAGCCCGAGTGCCGCGCAGGAGCGCAAGGCCTCGCGGACGACCGATCGGCTCACCGCGAACTTGGCGGCAAGCACCGATTCGGCGCTCAGCTTGTGCCCCACGGGCAGCTCCCCGGACTCGATGGCGTCGCGGATTGCCTTGAAAACGGCCTCGGCAGCGCTCACCCGAACGATGGGCTGCGGTCCGGCCGTCCGGCTGTCTGACAGGTTCATGTGTTGAACTATGTCACGCCTCACAAATCGCTGTCAAGACGCCCCCAAGCGCCTCGGGAAGGCACGCTTGTGCAAGCTCGCTGTCCTGTCGCAAACGTTCGGGTCAGCCTTGGAATTCCTCTCCGGTATCCGCGCGCGAAGGGCTCCATTGCCACTGATTCACCCGAAAGAGAGGGACCAGCCGCCGATGGATGCCGGCGGCTGCGGATCGCACATCCCACTGCTTCGAGACGCGGGCGACATCGATTCCAGTCCGGGAGAAGCGCCAGGTAAAAGCAACCATTTGCCTGCTGACCAGCGAACATCAAATGAAGTCCGCGTCATGACGTGGACAATGGCTGACCTGTGGGGTTACGTTGAACCTCTGGATCCGCGGCCACGGGAACGGCACCCCGCAGTGCCCGTGCGCGGCCAGAACGGAAAGGCGTTCCCCGTGGTTGACCCCGCACTTCTAAGCTCCCTCGATGGCCAGTTGGAGTGGCAGCGCGAACTGTATAAACACTTCCACCGAAACCCGGAACTCGGCCTGCAGGAGCACCAGACCTCCGCCCGCATCGAGACCGAGCTCGCCGCCCTGGGCTACGCGGTCCAGCGCATCGGCGGCACCGGGGTGGTCGGCGTACTGGCCAACGGCGAGGGACCGGTGGTCCTGGCCCGCGCCGACATCGACGCACTTCCCGTCACCGAGGACACTGGGCTGGATTACTCCTCAACCATCGACGGCGTCATGCACGCCTGCGGCCACGACATGCACATTGCCACCCTGCTGGGCGCCGCGAAAGTGCTGGCCGACCACCGGGAGGCCTGGTCCGGCACCCACGTGGCCTTGTTCCAGCCCGCCGAGGAGACCGCCGCCGGAGCGAAGGCGATGGTTGCCGACGGCCTGGTGGACAAGGTGCCGCGCCCCGACGTCGCGCTTGCGCAACACGTGATGCCAGTGGAGGCCGGGCTGGTGGGAACCACCGCCGGGCCGATCCTCTCCGCCGGCGACAGCCTGAAGATCATCGTCCACGGCCGCGGGGCCCACGGTTCGATGCCGCACAACTCGGTGGACCCCGTGGTGCTGGCAGCCTCGATCGTGCTGAAGCTGCAGACGATCGTGTCGCGTGAGACGCTGCCCGGGCAGTTCGCTGTCGTCACCGTCGGTTCCTCCAACGCAGGGACCGCGGCCAACATCATTCCGGCAAAGGCCGAGCTGCGTCTGAATATCCGCACCTACGACCTCGCGCTGCGCGAGCACATCATGGCCTCCATCGAGCGAATCGTCCGCGGCGAATGCGCCGCGGCCGGATCGCCGAAGGAACCCGAGTTCGAGTACTACGACCAGTTCCCACTCACCAGCAATGACGCCGACGTGAACGAGCACGTCACCGCGGCCTTCACCGAGCACTTCCCCGACGGGCAGGTCTACCAAGCCACCCCGGCCACCGCCTCGGAGGACTTCAGCACCATCCCGGACGCGTTCGGCACCCCCTACACCTACTGGACCGTCGGCTGCGCCCCGGCCGAGGCCTACCGCAAGGCAGTGGCGAACGGGAGCGTCTCAGCAGACATCCCCGGAAACCACTCCCCCTTCTTTGCCCCCGCCATCGACCCCACGCTGGAAACCGCCACCCGCACCCAGGTCGTTGCCGCACTGGCCTACCTGGGCAGAAACCAACAGAGCAAGGAAGGCTGAGCCATGGGCACCGCAGCACAAACACCAGCCACCACCACCTGGAAGCCGAACGACAAGTGGCTGCTGGGAATCGTCCTGGCCGTCATCAACTTCTGGCTTTTTGCCCAGACCCTGCTCAACGTCATCCCCGGAATCCGGGACCAGCTCGGCGTCGAGGAGACCCTGGCGAACCTGGCGGTGTCAATTACCTCCCTGTTCTCCGGCATCTTCATCGTCGTGGCCGGCGGACTGGCCGACAGACTCGGCCGCGTCAAGCTCCTCTACGCCGGCATCTGGCTGAGCATCGCCGGCTCGCTGCTGATCGCCCTGACCCCGGACAACTTGGGCGGGGTCACCAGCACCATGCTGCTGGGCGGACGGGTGGTCCAGGGCCTGTCGGCTGCCTGCATCATGCCCTCCTCGATGGCGCTGGTGAAGACGTTCTACGAGGGCAAGGCACGCCAGCGCGCCCTATCCTTCTGGTCGATCGGTTCCTGGGGCGGCTCGGGCTTCTGCTCGCTCTTCGGCGGGTTGATGGCCGCCACCGCGCTGGGCTGGCGCTCGATCTTTTGGATCTCCGTGGTCCTCTCGATCGTGGCACTGTGGCTGCTGCGTGGCACCCCCGAGTCGAAGGCCGAGCGCGACCCGGCCGCCAAGGAACAGGGCTTTGACTGGGGCGGGCTGGCGGCGTTCATCGTGCTCCTGGTGTCCATCAACATCTATATCTCCCAGGGCCCGGTGCTTGGCTGGCTGAGCTTCGGCGGGCTCGGACTGATCGCCCTGGCTGCGGTCTCCGGGCTCATTTTCCTGTACATCGAGACGCACCGGGCCGGCGCGTTCGTGAACCTGAAACTGTTCTCCAACGGCACCTTCACCGGCGCCACGCTCTCCAATTTCCTGCTCAACGGCGCCGCAGGCACCCTGATCGTTTCCCTGGGCCTGGTGCAGATCGCGGCAGGGCTGAGTTCGCTGCAATCGGGACTGCTCACCCTTGGCTACCTCGTGGCGATCCTGGCCACGATCCGGGTGGGCGAGAAGCTGTTGCAGCGCTTCGGCCCGAAGAAGCCGATGCTGTGGGGCTCAATGATCACCGGCGTCGGCATCCTCATGTGCTCGATGACGTTCCTGTACATCGACCAGTACCTCGTTCTCAGCGTCATCGGCTTCACCCTCTTCGGGGTGGGGCTGGGCTTCTACGCCACCCCGTCGACCGACGCAGCACTCTCCAACGTCCCGGACGCCCAGGTCGGGGCCGCGTCCGGCATCTACAAGATGGCCTCCTCGCTGGGCAACGCGATCGGCGTCGCCATCTCGGCCGCCCTCTACGTCGCCGGCCAGGCGGTCAACCCGGAACTCATCCAGTCCTGGGGCCTGTTCATTGGCCGCCAGGACAACGTGGCGTTGCGCTTCGGCGGAGCCATCGGCCTGCTGTTCAACGTGCTGATGGTGGTTATCGCGATCGCCGCGATCATCGTCACGGTCCCGGCCGAACCCAAGGACCGGGTGCCGGAACCCGAACCCAAGGCGCCGCTCGACGTCGCTCCCCCGGCGTTCGGCAACTAACCGCGACCCCGCGGTTGGCGGCTGCAAGGGGCTGGGACATTGCATTGTTCCGGCCCCTTTGCGTGTCCCCTTGGCCTCCGGGCGCCCGGAGAAGATAGCTCCACATCACAGGGAAACTAGTTGCTCTTTAGCAACCAATTCTATATAGTTGATATCAATCAACCATCTTCCCCCTGTTTTTTGGAGCCCTCTTTTGTCCCAGACAACCACCCCCACGAAGGCGGAACCGGAGAAGTCCGAATCGGGCATGACCCACCGCCAGGTGATGCAATCACTGACCGGCCTGCTCATGGGCATGTTCGTCTCGATCCTCGCCGGCACCGTCGTCTCCACCTCGCTTCCCGTCATCGTCTCCGACCTGGCCGGCGACCAGACCTCCTACACCTGGGTGGTCACCGCGACCCTGCTGGCCACCACCATCTCCACCCCTATCTGGGGCAAGCTCGCCGACCTAGCCAACCGCAAGCTGCTGTTGCAGCTCTCGCTGCTGGTCTTCGTGATCGCCTCGGCCATCGCCGGGTTCTCGCAGGACACCAACATGCTCATCACCATGCGCGTCTTCCAGGGCCTGGGTGCCGGCGGACTCACCGCCCTGACCCAGATCGTCATGGCCGACATCATCTCCCCGCGCGAACGCGGCAAGTACATGGGCCTCTTCGGCGCCGTCATGGCCCTGGGCACCGTGGGCGGGCCGCTGATCGGTGGCTTCATCACCGACGCGATCAACTGGCGCTGGAATTTCTTCATCGCCCTGCCCTTCGCTGCAATCGCGATCTTCCTGATCCAGAAGACGCTTCACCTTCCGGTCCAGGCCAAGCGCAAGGTCTCCATCGACTATGCGGGCATCGTGCTGCTCTCGGCAGGCGTCTCGCTGCTGCTGATCTGGGTTTCGCTGGCCGGCAAGGACTTCGACTGGGCCTCGGTTACCACCGCGTGGATGGTCGGCGGCGCCGTTGCCGCCCTGGCCGCCTTCGTGATCGTGGAGTTCAAGGCTTCCGAGCCGATCATCCCGCTGACCATGTTCAGGAACCGCACCTTCACCCTCTCGGTCATCGCCTCGATTTCCGTCGGCGTATCAATGTTCGGCACCTCGGTCTTCCTGGCCCAGTACATGCAGCTGGCCCGCGGCGCCAACGCCACCCAGTCCGGGCTGATGACCATCCCGATGATGGCCGGCCTGCTCATCATCTCCACGGTCGCCGGCGCGATGATCTCCAAGCACGGCAAGTGGAAGGCCATCATGGTCATCGGCTCGGTGCTGCAGCTGGCAGGGCTCTACCTGCTGGGCACCATCCACTACGACACCAACTTCGTGCTGGTTTCCGTGTACATGTTCCTCCTCGGCGCGGGCCTGGGCATGGTCATGCAGAACCTCGTGCTGATCGTACAGAACGCCGTCACCCCGGCCGAGATCGGCGTGGCCTCCTCCGGCATCGCGTTCTTCCGCTCGCTGGGCGGCACCATCGGCGTCTCGGTCCTCGGGGCCCTGATGGCCACCAAGGTCGCAGACCTGATGGGCGCCAAGAGCGCCGAACTGGGCGCCGCGATTGCCGCCCTGGGCGAGAAGGGCAAGGACTTGGCCGCGTCGCTGGCCTCCGGGAACATCCCGGCTGTTCATTCCCTGCCCGAGTCTGTCCGCACCATCATCGAGTCCTCCTACGGCGACGCCGTGGCCTACGTCTTCATGGTGGCTGCCCCGTTGAGCATCCTGACCATCCTCGCGGTGGCCTTCATGCCCAATCTGGAGCTGGGCAGCCAGACCCGCCACCAGCGCGAGGAAGCCGAGGCCGCCGAGCGGAACCTGGCCGAGGTCAGCGAGGCCGCCATCGCGGCGACCCCTCGCCTTGATGGCGAGACAACTTCGGCGCGCCGCTGACATGGACGCCGTGGCCGATCCCTTCGCCATCGCGGAACCCGCCAGGGCCTATGACGTCGTCATGGCGCAGCTGATCGACGAGGTCGAGAAGCAGTTCGCGACCATGTTTGTCAACGCCCGCAACAGCATCCGGGCCCGGGCCGCGGCCATCGACCCGGAGCTTCCCCCGATGGGGTTCAAGGTGCTCACGATCCTCTCCCGTTCCGGCCCCCGGCAACAGGGGTGCCTGGCCGAGGAGATGGAGGTGGACAAGGCCATGATGAGCCGGACGATCAAGCAGCTCGATCATCTGGGCCTGGTAGAGCGGAGCATGGATCCCAGCGACGGGCGGGCCCAGCTGGTCTCCATGACCAACGAGGCGCGGGCACGCTTCGACGCGAACCTGGCCAACGCCCGCCGGGTGCTTCATGACCGGCTCGCGGAATGGGAACCCGGAGAGGTCCGCCGCTTCACCGACCTGTTGGCCAAGCTGAACGAATCCACCATCTAATACGAGCTGGCTGCCCGAGTGGTCCCGTCCGCCTGCGCATCGCGCGTAAAGGTGGGCGGGACCGCTGGCATTTCCGGTAGCGTGTCAGGCAGCACCACCGGTCCCTGCATGGGATCCCGAGCCAAGGACTGCTTACATGGGAATGCTCTTCAGCCATGACACCCTGCCCCAACGGGTGCTCTTCGGCACCGGAAAGGCCGCCGAGCATCTGGGCGCCGAGGTGGACAGATTCGGAGCCTCCCGGGTGATGGTGATCGCCGGCCGCCGCGATTCCGACACCGTCGCCGGGTTGACCGCACGGCTCCCGGTGGCCCTGCACTATTCCGACATCGTCCAGCACGTGCCGATCGAGAGCGCCGAAAAGGCCCGTGCTGCCGCACGGGAGAACGACATCGATCTGCTGGTGTGCCTCGGCGGCGGGTCCGCGGTCGGCCTGGCCAAGGCCATCGCCCTGGACACCGCACTGCCCATCATCGCCATCCCCACCACCTATGCAGGCTCCGAAGCCACCAACGTCTGGGGCCAGACCGAAGCGGGCCGCAAATCCACCGGTGTCGACGCCCGGGTGCTGCCAGCCACCGTCATCTACGATGCGGCCCTCAGCCTCTCACTGCCCGTGGGGCTTTCGGTGGCCTCCGGTCTGAACGCCATGGCCCACTGCATCGATTCGCTGTGGGGGCCGCGTGCCGACCCGATCAATGCGGCGCTTGCCGGCGAGGGCATCCGCGCCCTCGCCGACGGGCTGCCGGCCATCGTCGCGGACCCCGAGGGCGTGCACGGCCGTGAACAGGCCCTGTACGGCGCCTACCTGTCGGCCGTCGCCTTCGCCTCGGCGGGATCCGGCATGCACCACAAGATCTGCCACGTGCTGGGCGGGACCTACAACATGCCCCACGCCCAGACCCATGCCACCGTGCTGCCCTACGTGCTGGCGTTCAATGCGCCGGCCGCACCCGGGGCCGAGTCGCGTATTGCCGCGGCCTTCGGCAGTTCCACGGCGCTTGAGGGGCTCAACGCGCTGCGGAAGCGGCTGGACGCACCGCGGGCGCTGAAGGACTACGGATTCGACGCGGCTGACATCCCCGAAGCGGTTTCACTCATTCTTCCGGTGGTCCCGGCCAACAACCCGCGGACCGTCACCGCGGAAAACCTGGCCGCGCTGCTGGCCGCAGCCCACCGGGGTGCCCCAACGTCGGCCGTGTCAGTCGGGTTTCCACCTCCGGAGTCATGACGCCGGCGGAGGCCTGCTGAACGCCGCGGCCGAGCCGTGCGCCTCCAGGCCGTCGAACTCCCGGCGTAGCCAGTCATGGCGTCCGATACCACGCCGGCGCGAGATAGTGGCGCACGCCACGCGCTTCTCACTCCAGACCCCATTTTCAACTTCCCTCACAACCCGGGATAGCCTGAACACAATCAGGGTGTGTCACGGCTCACCCTCCGATCGATTGTGAGGCGATTTCATGACCCCGAATGCATATTCGCTGCCCCAAACGTTGCCTGTCGGCGCGGGCTATGATCCGGACGTTGAAGCGCGGAACGCCGAACTGCTTGAAGCGGTCGATCGGGAATACTCGGGTTCCGCAACCCCGGGCTTGGGCGCCCGCCTCACGGCCGTCGAGATCGAATCGTTGCTGCTGGCGCGCGGAGATTCCCTGGAAGCCATGTTGCTGCTCGCTTCACGGATGCGCGACGACGGACTGGATCGCGCGGGCCGGCCCAAGACCCTCACCTTCTCGAAAAAGGTGTTTCTGCCCATCACCAACCTCTGCCGAGACAGGTGCCACTACTGCACCTTTGTGCAGTCTCCCGGCCAGCTCAAGAAGCAGGCAAAGCCGCTGTACATGTCGGCGGACCAGATCGTGGCCATTGCAGCACAAGGAGCTGCGATGGGCTGCAAGGAGGCGCTGTTCACGTTGGGCGACCGCCCCGAAGATCGTTGGCCCGAAGCACGTGAATGGCTCAATTCCCGCGGATACGAATCAACCCTGCACTACGTCCGGGACATGGCCGAACTCGTCCGGCAGGAAACGGGGCTGCTTCCACATCTGAACCCCGGCGTCATGACGGCAGCCGAGCTGGCATGGTTGCGGCCCGTGGCTCCTTCGATGGGCATGATGCTGGAAACCACATCCAATGACCTGTGGGCGGTCAAGGGCAGGGCGCACTATGGATCTCCCGACAAGGAACCCAGCGTCAGGTTGCAGGTCCTCGAAGATGCCGGGGTCGCCAAGGTCCCGCTGACTACCGGGATCCTCGTGGGCATCGGGGAAACCGATCGCGACCGGGCAGAATCGCTGCTGGCCATTCGTGATTCCCACGTCAAGCACGGCCATATCCAAGAAGTCATTGTCCAGAATTTTCGGGCCAAGCCGGCCACAGCCATGCACGGTGCACCGGACCTGGGTTTCGTCGAATACCTCGCTGCAGTGGCCACCGCCCGCCTCGTGCTGGGAATCGACGTACGCATCCAGGTTCCACCAAACCTGGCCGACGACGCTTCCCACGCACTCCTGGTCCGGGCAGGAATCGATGATTGGGGCGGCATTAGCCCGCTGACCGCGGACCATGTGAACCCCGAACGCCCTTGGCCGTCGATTGCAAACCTTGCAGAAAAAACCGCGGCTGCCGGATATGCGCTGCGTGAGCGGTTGACGGTGTACCCCAATTACATTCACGAAGCCTCCACCTGGATCGATCCGCGCCTCCTGGGGTCGATCACGCCGCTCGTGGACACCCAGAACGGCCTGGCCACCGAAAAGCGCCGCCCCACGGCGCAGAACTCCGGCCCGGAGGCAGACCAGGGTCCGAGCGCTCCAGACGTCCGAAAATCTGCCGGCCGCACGATGCTGGGCATCCCCGCGACACCGGGCACAAGCATGCATGCGGCGCTGCGTCGGGGCGATCTGGCCCCTGCGGCGCTCAGCGAGGATGACTATGCACTGCTGATGACCGCGCAAGGGGATGACCTCGACAGATTGGCGGCATTGGCAGACAACCTCCGCAGGTACACGGTCGGGGAGAGCATCAGCGTTGTTGTCAACAGAAACCTATCGTCGGCCCTTCTGTCCGCGACCCCACGCCCCGGGAACATCACCCTAGGCGACGTCCAGGATGTCGTCCGTGACGCGGTGAGCCTAGGAGCAACAGAGCTCTGCCTTCAGGGCACCGTCCCCGCAGACCAGCCCGCAGCGCTGTATCTCGATGCGATACGGTCGATCCGGGAGGCGGCGCCAGAGCTGCACATCCACGCCTACCGACCCGCCGACATCGTGGACGGGGCGCGCCGACTTGATCTTGCGGTCGAGGACTACCTGCTTCGGCTGAAGGATTCCGGCGTGGATACCGTGCCGGGCACGGGCGTGAAGCTGCTGGACGAAGAGCATCGCTCGCGGGTCGCACCCGAGGATCTATACACCCCCGAGTGGGTATCAACGATATCGGCGGCCCATCGCACCGGATTCAAGTCAACCTCAGTCATGGTGTACGGGTTGGGTGAAACCGCCAGCCAGCGCGTCGCCCACCTCAAGGCCCTGGTCGCAATCCAGGAACAGACCGGCGGGTTCAACGAGCTGGTCCTCATGGAGGCCCAGGGGTCGGAGCAGTCCCTCGTTGCCGGGCGCTCCCGCCTGGATGAACACCGGGCGGTGTTTGCCGTATCCAGGCTCATCATCCACGGCTCCATCAAGCATCTGCAGGTTCCCTGGACCCGGCTGGATTCCAATGCCGTCGTGGAAATGCTGCGCTGCGGGGCCAACGACCTGGGCGGAACACTGCTCGATGGCCGCGCCGTGCCTTGGGCCGGAGCCGAACACGGGCGGGAACTGACGGGTGACACCATCCGCGAGATAGAACGTCGGTTACTCCGGCCCGTCCGCCAGCGCACCACAAGCTATGGAACGGTTGACGGCTCCGGGTCCACCGTCAGGCGGCGGTGATCGTCGTGGACGGCCCCGTCGTCACCGTGGGATTCGGGGAAGATTACTTCTCCACAACGCCCCCCGTGATTGCCTCGATGCTGGCGCGGACGCACGAGACCATCCACGTAGATCTCACCGCGTCGTCCCCGGACCTGGAGGAAATGGTCGGCCGCATCCACGAAGCCGTCCGTTCCCTGGCAACAAGGGGGATCCGTCCGGCGATTCTCGGTTACGGACTGGGCAGTTGCGCTGCGCTCATGTTCGTTGCCCGGAACCCGGAGGCAAGTCGCTGCTTGGCACTGGTCGCCGGGTGGATCAGGCCCCCCGCGAAAATGCTTGAACTGGCATCTCTCTGGCACATGACTGAACAGGCGGGATCCGGGGGTGCAGGGTGGGGCGTCCGAAGCGTGGAACTGGTCATGAAGCACGCTGAAAACTGGGACGCGCCGAGCCAAACCGCGAACATCCCCCTGCTTGCCTCCGTGCTCGGTCGATGCGGCACCGTGAACCTGACCGGCCTTCTGGACCACGTCGAAATCCCCACGCTCGTTGTGGGGTGCACCCGAGATGAGTTTGCCACCCTGGCGCAAAGCCGATTGTTGTTCGGTGGCATTGAGAACGCCCGGTACGTCGAAATCGATGCGGGCCACGCCGTACTGGGTGAAAGGCCGTTTGAATTGCTGAATCACCTGGAACGATTCATGGGCTTTCCAGCGGAGTTCCCTCCCGGGAGCGTCCTTGCCCCGGAGCCGGCATGAGCGCGGCACCCGTCGAGCCTCCGCAGGCCTTGGCCATTGTTGGAGCGGGATTTGCCGGGATCGGCTTGGGCATTCAGCTCAGACGAGCCGGGTATCGGGATTTCACGATCTTCGAACGTCGGGACCAGGTCGGCGGGACCTGGCGCGACAATGTATATCCCGGCGTCGCCTGCGATGTACCCTCCCACCTGTATTCCTATTCTTTTCGCCCCAACCCGTCGTGGAGCAGGTTCTTTGCCCAAGGTGCGGAGATCCAGCAGTACCTGCAGGACGCGGTCCGGGCCGAGGGCCTCGGGGAACATCTCAAGCTTGGTGTCGACATCGAGTCGATGCATTGGAACGAGGCCGACCGGCTATGGGAGATCACGTCGGGGAACCGCGTCCACCGGGCCCTGCTCCTGGTCGTGGCCTGCGGAAGGCTGAGTGAACCGCGGTTCCCGGAGGTGCCCGGCATGCAGCAATTCCAGGGACCTTCCTTCCACTCCGCCGCGTGGGAGAGTTCCTTCGACCCCCGGGGACGCAGCATCACGGTCGTCGGCTCCGGCGCATCCTCTGTACAGCTGGTCCCTCACCTGGCCCAAACGGCCAAACACGTGACGGTGCTTCAGCGCACCGCGCCCTACATTGTTCCCCGCAACGACCACGGCTATGGCACTGCCGAACGGCGAATGTTCAACCGCATTCCGGAGGCCATGGATGCCCTGCGGGCGCGCCTGTTCTGGAAACAAGAAGAGGGCTTTGCGGCGCGGGCGTTGATTCCCGAACAACTCGAGGCGGCTCGCGTCAGGGCCTTGGGGCATTTGTCGACCCAAGTGCACGATGCAGGCCTCCTAGCCCAGTTGACGCCCGAGTACGAATTAGGCTGCAAGCGGGTCCTGCTGTCAGACACCTACTACCCTGCCTTGCAGCAGCCAAACGTCACCTTGGTGTCCTCGGCGCTCGAACGCGTCGAGGCGCATGCGCTGGTGGCGGCGGACGGCAAGCGCGTCGAAACGGACGCGATTATCTATGCGACAGGCTTCCAATCCACCCACCAGCCGTATGCGGATCGCGTGCGGGGAGTCGGCGGCATGCTCTTGTCCGAGCGGTGGTCCGAGGGAATGCAGGCCTTTGCCTCCACCGTGGTCCCGGGATTTCCGAACATGTTCGTGATCAACGGGCCCAACGCCAGCCTCGGACACAATTCTGCCGTGGTCATGATCGAGACGCAGATCAAATACATCCTGGGCGGCGTGGACTACTGGTCCCACACCGGTCGCCGCCCCTTGGACGTCCTGGAGGAACACGCGGAAACATACGATTCACAGATCCAAGCCTTGAGCGAAAACACCGTCTGGATTCGCGGCGGCTGCGACAGTTGGTACCTGGATGAGAAGACCCGGCGCCTCAGCTTGATCTGGCCCGGTCCGGCCGCCGACTTCCGCAGGCGCAACGGAAGCTTCAACCCGGCCGTCTATGCCCAGCTCGGGAGGGACATCGAACCAGCGCCGGGACCCATGGGCCCCGACACCAAAGCGGACGAGGGTTCGTCAGTGACAGCGCAGCCGTGACAACAACGATTCGCAACGAGGATGGATGAGGTGCACATGCCTGCAAAGGAATCCTCCGCAGAAGTGAGCCAACACGCCAGAAACATCGCCCTTGAAACTGCGTGGATGGGAGAGCCTTCCTTTCAGGCCGCATACGTCCGGACCTCGCGCGGGGGCTCGGTCAAGAATCGGAGAAACCGCAAGATGCGAGTAATCGCGGCTTTCCATGCATCGTGGTATGTGCAGGACGCGGCGTATTGGAGCTTGGGCAGATTCACGAAGCGTGTGCGTGCTCTCGTCCTTTCCACTCAACGGGCCTGCCGAATCCCCCACCTGAATCACTTGTCCAGCACGGAAAACCAAAGGCGTTGGGTTCGGGACGGTCGACGGCAAACGGCGTTGGGACTACTCCCCCACTCGCGGTCCTGGGAATCGGATACCCGCCACAGGGACCCGCCCGGTCCGCCACACTAGGCAAGATCATGATAATGAATTACATTAATGAGTATTGGGCTGAGGATTGCGCCGCTGTCGATCCACGGCATCCAGTTCCACCGAACCAGAAGACCATGGCCCGAAGCAGAAAGGAACGTGCGGCATGAAGAGAATCACGGTGTTGGCCGGAGGGGTTGGCGGCGCGCGATTTGTGCGCGGCTTGCTTTCCCATCTCGCCGAAAACCGGTCCATCCGCGGGAACGACGGGGCGGATGTGGAAGTGAACGTCGTGGCAAACACCGGCGACGACATGTGGCTTAACGGACTCCGCGTCTGCCCCGATCTTGACACCCTGATGTACACGCTTGGTGGCGGTGTCGCCGAGGAACAGGGATGGGGTCGCGCCTCCGAAAGCCAGCGGACATCCAGCGAAATAGCCGCGTATGGGCGGGGCTGGAGCTGGTTCACGTTAGGCGATCTGGATCTCGCCACGCATATTGTCCGCACCGATCTCCTGCGCCAAGGTGCAACATTGACCGAAGCCACGGAATTCCTGTGTCAACGATGGAAACCAGGCGTGAATCTCCTGCCCATGAGCGACGATCCGGTGGAAACACACGTTCGGCTCGCCGAAGATCGCGACGAGCACAGCGCCGGCGATCTCATCCACTTTGAGGAATGGTGGGTCAGATACCGATCCGCCGCGCGGGCCAGTGAATTCGTTCAGGTAGGGCTGGAAACAGCAACCGCATCACGGGGCGCGATCGACGCGATCCGCTCGGCCGACCTCATTGTCATCCCTCCGTCGAATCCCGTTGTCTCGGTGGGAACCATTCTTTCGGTCCCCGGGATACGTGAAGCGATACGGGAGACTTCTGCACAGGTAGTGGGCGTTTCCCCGATAATCGGTGGGGCAGCCGTGCGGGGCATGGCGGACCAGTGCTTGGAAACCATTGGAGTCCCGTCAACCGCCCTCGATGTCGCCCTCCATTACGGTGCCAGGAATGACGGTGGCCTATTGGACGGCTGGCTCGTCGATACCAGTGACGAATGGGCAGTGCCTCCACTTGCCCAGACCGGCATCCGAGCCGCCGCCGTTCCCCTGTGGATGACCGACGTTCCGACGACCGCCGCCATGGCAGGCGCCGCAATCGATCTGGCGTTCGCCTCCGTCCCCTCCTGAGCAGGTGACTCCCCAAAGGCAGCTCCAGCTCTGGCGCAGCAATTGCGACCCATTCGTTTCAACAGGCACCGCTTGGAGTTACCGCCCATGACCACCACTCATCCCGACCGACCGGGACCCGCCATGCGGGGAGTCCGCACCGCCCACGCCGTGTCCCGTCTGATGTTGCACAGCGGAACCGACCACGTCCAGGCATCTCGGGTGAAGTTAGAGGCGGAGAGTACCCGGACGACGTTGCAGGAGGGCGCCGACAACCGCCCGGAGAAAGCGGATTCCGGGCTTGAGCGCATGATCCACGGCATCGGGCCATGCCGGTAAAACAGCAGCAACGCAAGCGGAAAGGAATACCTCGTGCAGTCACGAACCACTAATGCAGCCCCCCTGCCGCCTTGGACCATCGTGGTCCCGTTCAAGGGCGGGACGGCCGCAAAGAGCAGGCTCGGCCAGGCCAGCGGGGGACTTGCGGGGCTGGGGGCGGGGCTACGCCGCCGGCTGGCACTCGCGTTCCTCCGGGACACGGTTGGCGCCATGAATGCCGTCGCCGACGTGGGCTGCATCGTTGTTGTCTCGTCGGACCCGAGCCCAACCCTTGGTCTTCCCGGGGTCTTCCTGGTGGAGGACCCCGGGACTGGCTTGAATGCTGCAGTCGCTTCCGGTATCGAGTGGGCGCGAGCCCGGGATGCCCTCAGCCCGGTAGCCGTGGTGACCGGCGACCTCCCGTGTCTGCGCCCCCGCGACCTGGCTGCCGCGCTCAAGCTGGCCAGGGAAGTCCCGCTGGGTGTGGTGCCCGACGGCGGAGGTTCCGGCAGCACGCTGATTTCCGCCCTGCCCGGGGCTCCGGTCTCTCCGCACTTCGGGATCGATTCATGTCGACAGCACCGGTTGGCCGGACACGCGGTCCTGCAGGTTCCTGCCAGTTCCACGATCCGCCAAGATGTCGACACCAGTACGGACCTGCTTCGGGCGCTACAGCGCGGCGCGGGCGTGTCCACTGAGTTTGCGGCCATGGAGGGCAATCTCTGGCCTTCCCTGGGCCGTGGCGCGGCCACCGGACGCACGTTTCCACTGCCGGTCCGGTCCAAGCGACCGGATTCGAGCAACTACTCCAATTCCTCCAACTTCGAAGGGGATCTCATGCCCAACCTACTCGTCTCCGCCCTCGCCGGAATTCCCGAAATCCTTCCCGAAGATGACCTGGCGAAGCTCATCGGCAACGCCGCGGCGGTCGCTCCGGAGGGCATCTGCGACGGGGATATTCTGGTGGTCACCAGCAAGATCGTGTCCAAGGCCGAAGGACGCCACGTCAACGCGGCCAATCGAGAGGATGCCATCACGGCGGAGACCGTTCGGCTCGTGGCGAGCCGCAAGCATCCAGGTGGCCTCACCCGGATCGTCGAAAATCGCCAGGGCTTGGTTCTGGCTGCGGCTGGCGTGGACAACAGCAACACCCCGAACGGAACAGTTCTCCTGCTGCCCGAGAACCCCGATGCCTCCGCCCATCGGCTATGCGTTGCGCTGCGGGCTCGATTCGGCGTTACCCTCGGGGTAATTCTTTCCGACACCCTCGGACGTCCGTGGCGCGAAGGACAAACCGATGCAGCCATCGGCGCCGCCGGCCTGCGCGTGTTGGAGGACTACCGGGGCACCCGCGACGCCCACGGCAACCTGCTGTCCGCGTCGGCCGCCGCGGTTGCCGACGAAATCGCTGGCGCCGCCGACCTGGTCAAGGGCAAGGCCAGTGGTCGGCCCGTGGCGCTGGTGCGGGGACTGGGCCACCTGGTCCTGGCGGACCTTGGTGGATCCGAGCCGCATTCCACTGCGCGTTCCCTCGTGCGCCCCGCTGAAATCGACATGTTCCGGCTCGGCAGCGACGAGGCCTACGCCCAGGGGTTCGCCGATGGACAAGCCGCCGCCAGTCTCCTTGAACCGTCCGAGTCGAAGATTTCCCGCTGACCGGGGAACCGGAGCGGCCACCGTGAACTCAAGGCCCGCCGCGCAACCCTTTCGGGTCGGGACACCGGCCTCCCCGAAAAACAATGAAAATACATATTCCTAATTAATCATTCGTCGGAATGGTCCGAGGGAACTACGAGAGGGTCACATCGATGACTTCCACTTCAGCGTCATCAACGGCCGGCACATCGACCGGAACGGCTCCGCCGCCGTCCAAGAAGGATATCCACCGCATCGTCGCCGGCGGCGTGGCCGGCCAGGTCGTGGAATTCTACGACTATGCCCTCTACGGCCTCTTGGCGGCCTCAATCGCCCGGGTGTTCTTTCCCAGCGAAGATCCGGCACTCGGCATCTTGTCCGCCTTCGCGGTCTTTGGTGTCGCCAATTTCATGCGTCCGCTCGGAGGCCTGATCCTGGGACCGCTTGGCGACAGGGCAGGCCGGCGGACCGTCCTCGTCATTTCCGTGACAACGATTTCCATCAGCACCTTCCTCGTGGGAATCCTGCCAACCGAAGCCGCGATCGGCATCGCGGCTCCTGTGCTCTTGGTGGTCCTGCGACTGGTCCAGGGCTTCTCCGCCGGCGGCGAGGTCATCTCCGTGGTCACCTACATCGCCGAGCACGCCCCTCCCAAGCGCCGCGGCTTCTATACGGCGTTCCTCCAGAGCGGCGCGACATTCTCCTTCCTCATGGCTTCCACGGTAGTGCTGCTGGTCACCGCGCTGGTGCCTGACGAGGCCTTCGACGTGTGGGGTTGGCGCATCCCGTTTCTGCTGGCACTGCCACTGGGCGCGGTGGCCATCTACCTCCGGCTTAAGCTCGAAGAGAGCCCTGTCTTCATTAAACTTCGGCGCGAGGGCGAACTGTCCAAGCGTCCCCTGCGTGAGGCCCTGCTTGAAACGCCGTGGCTCATCGTCCAGGGCACCACGGTAGTGGCGCTGACGTTCTCGGCGAACTTCGTTTTTCTTTCCTACTTCCCCACATACCTCAAGGGACAGGGCTTCTCCAGCCAGGATGCTTTTCTGGCCACGACAATCGGCTTGGGGCTAAGTGTCGCCCTTCACCCGTTGGTTGGGCTGCTTTCCGACCGCCTCGGCAGGAAACAGGTGGCCGTGGCCTCAGCGGTGTACTTCCTCGTGCTTGGCTGGCCGATCTTCGCGTTGCTATCCTCCGGATCCCTCGGTTTGGTGATCCTGGCACTGGCCATCATGGCCGTCGGCCTGGGCGGGTCCGTCGCGGTCGTCATCTGCTTCTTCACCGAGTTCACGTCGTCGCGAACCCGGATGGCAACCTTCGCCATCGGTTACAACATCGGCGGGGCCATCTTCGGAGGGACGGCACTGTTCCTCGTACAGCTTCTCGTGATCCAAACCGGAGACGCACGTTCCCCGGCCTATTTCCTGATGGGTGCCGCGATGATCACGCTGCTCACGCTGCTCACCATTCGCCGTTATGCCAAGCCCGGAGAACCCCTGCACTAGCACCGGCGCTGCAGGTGCCTTCCGACTCCAGCCGGACCACGCCGTTGGCCGCGGACCAACCCGAGGTTTGTCGCAATCGCGCCAGTCTGCGTTTGACGAAGGCGTGCCCCGCGATGCAGGCTTCCATCAAGACCCTATGCCCCCCGCTTTCCGCACGCGGTCCCGAAGCCGTGCGTCGCGTCCACGGCTTGCCATTGCGGCCAGATGAGACCCGCAGGGAAACCACGTGGACGCCGACGTCCCGACGGAACCGATAACGGCGTCAGCCGGGTTCGTGGGGCATGGGGCATGGGGCATGGGGCATGGGGCAAATGCATTCTTGAACTTCGCCCACGTCCGGTGGCCAGTGGCCAGCCCGGGATTCGGCTGGCCATCGCGGCGATCCCGTTGGCTCCGCCACGGCTACCGCGGATCCTAGCGCAAATCGTTTACCGTGCGGGCACTCCGATGTCGTGGAAGGTCGAAGGCGGCCAAGGGCGGCCGTTCCGGCGCCGGGAGTCCCTCCCGCAGGCTCGGCGGCCTGCCATCCTGGCGCTTGGTCGATATCACCGGGGCCCGTCTGACCCAGGGATCCTCCGAGGAGCCGCAACTCGTGGACGGCATGAACGTGGCGGTCGATGACAACGCCCCCTGGCCGCTCACGGACACGGTTTCCCGCGGTGGGATTCGGGGTGGCCAGTGGCTTGCGGGAGGCAGCGTTTCCCGGATCCTTCCACGAGGTCGTGGAGCAGTGACATTTCACGTACGGCACCCGGTGACCGAGAACCGAAACCATCCACCCATTTCCGGTCCAGGAGGACGCCGTAGGAGGCAACCACCGGATCGTGGAGGCAGCGGGAGGAAACGATGCCGATGGCCCGGCAAGCCGCTAGGGTTCTGGGGCGTCGGAGGGCCTTCGACGGCGCCGCCAAGAGGCTCACCAGGTTCCTCGCCGCGGGCGGACAAATTCCCGCCAACGGCAGACGCATGGCCAGACGGTTGCGTCTGGCCATGCGTGGGGCTACCGGGTGCCCGGTCGTCGTTTAGCTATTTCGTGACGGACCCGGTGAGTGATGCGATCGGCCGCAGCAGGATGGGCCGCACTGCGATCCATCCGATGATCATCACGACCAGGGATGCCGCGAAGAACCAGAAGCCCGTCCAGCCTCCCCCGTCGTGAGCGGCGTACATGTGGTTGAGGTTGCGCAGCGCACCCGTGGCAAAAACCAGGGTCACGTGCACGACAATGAAACCGACGAAGTACAGCATGACCGGCAGGTGCAGTTTCCGTGCAACCTCGATCGGATAGATCTTGTTGAGATTCGCGGTGTGCTTGGGCCAAGCCGATGACATCCGCAATCCGGTGGCAATGGCCAGGGGAGCCGCGATGAAGACCGTGGTGAAATAGGCCAGAAGTTGAAGACCGTTGTAGTTGACCCAGCCGTTCTCCGATGGCCAATCCAGTGAGGCGTACTGCAGCACGGCCGACAACGCGTTGGGAAAAATGTCCCAGCTGTGCGGGACCAACCGCTTCCACTGCCCGGTTGCGAAGATCAAGATGTAGAAAACGACCCCGTTGAGGATCCACAGAGCATCGAGGCTCTGGTGGAGCCAGAGGTGGATGCTCATCTTGGTGGGCGGCGTCTTGGTGCGGATGGGTCCCTTGTTGTTGCGGGTCCAGTAGGCCGGTGGCCGAGTGGTGGTTCGCACCAGCCAACCGCTGCGGATAATCAAAAGGATGAATAGCGCGTTCAGGAAGTGTTGCCAGGAAAGCCATGGGGGGAATCCGACGGGCGTCCCCTGCGGCAATTCGGATTCACCGGGATACTGCGTCAGGAAGGTTTGCACAGCGGGGAGATCGCGGAGTCCCTTGGCTGCCAACACGACGGCAAAGAGGACCATGAGGGCTACCGGCAGGATCCAAACCAGCTTGAACCACTTGCCTTTGGAAGCCGCGGATTTAGTCGAAGTCGATGTGGACATGTGGCTACGTGTCTCTCTGGAATGGACGGCGTGCGTCGGATGGAGATTTGAAACTGAAATACGACAGGACCCGTGTTCCCGGCCGGACGCCGTCCGGCCGGGAAGGGTGGACTAGCTGGCGCGGGCCTCGATGGCCTTGACCAGCTGCGGCACGACGGCAAAGATGTCGCCGACGACGCCGAAATCGGCAATGTCGAAGATCGGCGAATCAGCGTCCTTGTTGATCGCGATGATGGTCTTCGACGTCTGCATTCCTGCCCGGTGCTGGATTGCCCCGGAGATGCCGAGTGCAATGTAGAGCTGCGGGGAGACGGAAGTCCCCGTCTGTCCGACCTGCATCGTTTGCGGTACGTAGCCCGCATCGACGGCGGCCCGCGAGGCACCCACGGCAGCCCCCAGTGCATCGGCGAGCTGTTCGACCAGCACGAAGTTCTCCTTCGAACCCAGGCCGCGTCCACCGGAGACCACCTTGTCCGCCCCCCGCAGGTCGGGGCGGCTCGAGGTCGCCACGGCGTCCTTGACACCAAGGATGAGTCCGGAGACCTTTACATCGGCGGTCACCGATACGGCCTTCACGGCGGCGGTCTGGGGTACGGCACGGCCATCGATCGCGCCCTGGCGAACGGTGATCACGGCTGGACCGCCGGTGACCATGGACTCTACGTTGTAGGCGCCGCCAAAGACCGAATGGACAGCTACCACAGCGTCCCCGTCAAGACGCAGGTCCACTGCGTCGCCAATCAACCCGGCTCGCAGACGGACCGCAAGACGGCCGGCAACGTCGCGGCCTTCGACGGAGTTCACCGTCAGAATGGCGACCGGTTCCAGCTCCGCCGCCGCTGCGGCGAGGGCTTCGACTTGCGGCGTGACCAGCAGCCGGCCCACCTGTTCGCCTGTTGCAAGATAGACCTGTGCGGCACCAAGGGAACCGAGGTGGTCAACAATCCCGTCGGAAGCACCTGGGGGGACCGTGACAACGGCAACAGGGTTGCCGAGTTTTGCGGCGGCGGCGAGAATCGAGGCAGCGGTACCGCGGATTTCGCCGGCGGTCGAAGTCTCGATGAGAGCGAGTACGTTGGACATATTCGGTTCCTCCGTTAGATCAGGCGATTGGCGGTGAGGAAATCGGCGAGCTGATCGCCGGCATTCCCCTCGTCGACGATTTTGGTTCCGGCTGTACGTTCCGGGCGTTTGCTGGTGGTTAAGACGACCGAGCGTCCCCCGGCCAGGACTCCGGAGCCGTCCAGATCGAGGTCGGCCAGAGTCAACACATTCATGGGCTTGCGCTTGGCGGTGATAATGCCCTTGAAGTTGGGGAAGCGGGCCTCGGCCGCGCGCTCCGTGACCGTGATGACCGCGGGTAGGCTGGCACGCACATCCTGGCTTCCATATTCGGTGGCGCGCTCTCCGCCGATGGAATCCTCGGCGATCTCGACCGTATCGAGGAAGCTGAGATGCGGAAGCCCCAAGTGCTCGGCGATCATCGCCGGAACGACACCTCCCCGGCCATCCGTGGATTCGTTGCCCGCGATGACGAGATCGTATTCGTTGGAAGGCAGCGCGGCGGCAAGCACCGCCGCGGTTTGGCCCATGTCGGCCCCCGACAGTGCCTCGTCAAGCAGGTGGATGGCCGCGTCGGCGCCCATGGAGAGTCCCTTGCGCAGCGCCGCGGTGGCGGATTCCGGTCCCATGGTGAGGACGGTGATGTGGGTTCCCTTGTGTGAATCCTTGTACCGGAGCGCCACCTCGAGTGCGCGTTCGCTGATCTCGTCAACGATGGCTTCGCTCGCGCCCCGGTCTACGCGGCCGGTCTGCGTGTTGAGCCGACGCTCATCATATGTGTCCGGCACCTGCTTAACGAGGACGATGATTTTCATTGCTTCTCTTCCTTTGCTTGCGTCCAATTCCTTCGTGGATTTGGGATCTGGTGGTTGCCGGTGGGTAGTAGCCGCGAGCGGTTCTTCCGCAGCGCGTGGCTGGCCCTGGATACGCACGTTGTTCGTTTCGTTCCCGGGCTTGTCTGAGTGCAGGGAGGCCACCGGGATTCCAAGTCGTTGTGACAACGCGACCGACTGTCGGGTGGCCAAGACCAAGCGGCATGGCGCGTGGACGTCCCCGAGGATGTACGCATGCGGCAATTGATGATTGAACCCTCCATGGATACTCGGGTCCGATATGCCCACACGGCCCAGTGCCACCGGGCCGATGCCTGCGACCCGCTCTTCCCGTTTCGATTAGCTCTTGCGGGCCGGACCAGGACCCTTCTCGATTGCCGATGGCCAAAGGGTGCGGCGGCCATGGTGCGCTTCCGCAGGTCCATCGCGCCGATTTGCGCGGGCGAAGGCTGCGTGGGAAACGCCGAGCCAGGACCGATCGTTTCGCTAGCTAGTCCCTGCTGCCTGATCATCATCATCGCCTGCCTTCCGTGATGGACCCGTGAAACCCGTACGATGTGACCACGATAACAGAAAGATGCTTATCATGACCATAGATTATTTTCAGTGATCATTTTGCCCCTCAATCAGGGCTGGCCACCATCCACTGTGAGAATGGAACCGGTCGTGTAACTCGACGCGTCACTGGCTAGATAGATCGCCGCTCCGACAATCTCATCGGGCTGACCCCCTCGACCCATGGCGAAGGACTGTGCGCGTCGGGCAAAGGCATCTTCGTCCCATGACTTGCTTACGTCCGTCAGGAAAGTGCCCGCCATGATGGCATTGCAGCGAACGGAGGGGCCAAAGGCGTGGGCCAATCCGATGGTGAGCGCGTTCAGTCCCGCTTTGGCCGCGGCATAGGGCAAGACGTGCGGCTTGGGGTGAACCGCGGCCGCGCTCGTTATGTTGATAATGGAACCGCCCGCGCCAGCCGCCATCCTGGTTCCGACCAAGGCGGCAAGTCGGAAGGGCCCCTTGAGATTCACGTCGAGCACCTTGTCAAAGAGCTGCTCACTGACCGTCTCCACCGAGTCGTAGAGCGGAGACATGCCGGCGTTGTTGACCAGGACGTCAACCTTGCCAAACCGCCCATAGCTGGCCTCGACAAGCTTTTCCAAGTCGTCCCAATGGCCAACGTGGACCCCGATGCCCATGGCCTGCCGGCCAGTCTCCCCTTCAATTTCCCGCGCAAATTCCTCGCAGGCGGCACCGTCGCGGCTGGCCACGACAACATCAGCCCCGGCCCGCGCGAACCCAAGGGCCATGGCCCTGCCCAGTCCGCGGCTCCCGCCCGTCACCAGTGCGACTCGCCCCTCAAGATCAAAAGCATTCGGGATTTCACTAGGCATCTGCTCCCCCTAAAAGGTAGTCTTTGTGCCCGCGCCGGCAGGTCCGCATGCCCGACCACAGTCGGACAAGCTCTCGCCATCGCGAAACATATAAGTATCACTATGATAATCATAGAATTGAACACCCCCCGAAGGCCGACCGCAGATTCCCGTCGCCGGCACTGCCGGACTCGGCCAGAATCTGCTAATCTATTATCATTATTACTACTTTCTAGGTAGCCAATCAAAGAAGAGATGGTGACGCTGCAATGGATCAGCCCAAGACCGAATCCCCGGGCCTGCTCAACGGAGTGCGGGTCGTCGAATTGGGGTCGATGTACGCAGCCCCAACCGCGGGACGCATGCTGCGCGACTTTGGCGCGGAGGTCATCAAGGTCGAGGACCCGGAAAGTGGGGACTTCGCCCGCCAGTGGCAGCCGCAGAAAGACGGACTCGCACTAGGCTTCGCCCGCCTGAACTCCGGAAAGCGTTCTGTCGGCATTGACCTTCGCAAGCCGGAGGGACGCGCAATCGCGCTGGATCTTATCCGCAATGCCGACGTTGTTATCGAGTCCTTCCGCCCCGGACGTCTCGAGGCATGGGGCATGGGATATGACGTGCTCTCCAAGGAAAACCCCGGCCTGGTCCTGACCCGGGTCAGCGGTTTTGGACAGACCGGCCCCTACAGCGGACGCCCCGGCTTTGGCACAGTTGCCGAGACGGCAAGCGGCTACGCGTTCCTGAACGGGTGGCCTGACACCCCTCCGACCTCCCCGCCCTTCGGCTTCGCGGATTCGATTGCCGGCATTTCCGCCGCATTCGGAACGGCCATGGCCCTTTACCGACGCGAAATCAGTGGCGTCGGCTCAGAAGTGGATGTGGCCCTGTATGAGCCGCTGATGTTCATCCTGGGGGATGCGTTGCTGAATTACACTTCCACCGGCACCATCATGACCCGGGTGGGCAACACCTCCGGCTCCGCGTCCCCGCGAGGGATCTACCAAGCCGGCGATGGAGCCTGGCTCTCGATCGCAGCCTCCGCGCAGACGATCGCCATGCGGCTTTTCGACGCGATGGGGCGTCCGGAGCTGAAAACCGACGAGCGTTACGCCACCAACCCCGCGCGGATGGCCAACAATGACTCCCTGCAGGAGATCGTCAAGTCCTGGGTTGCCTCCATGCCCCGAGAAAAGGTCCTGGGCACGCTCGAGGATCATGAAGTCGTCGCCGCCGCAGTCAATGATTCCAGCGATATCATGCAGGATCCCCACTTCCTGGAGCGCACGCTCGTCGGACTGACCGGTACCGTCCTGGGCAATGCCATGATGACCGGCCCGATCCTCCATGTGGCAGGCACTGCGGGGCCGGTCTACGAGGGAGTCCCCTCAGTCGGCGAGCATACTTCGGCCATCCTCGGCGATGAACTCGGAATGGATGCGCCAACCTTGGACAGGCTCGCCTTCGACGCCGTGATTTCCAGGGCGTGACCCACTCGGTCCTTCAGCTCCAATCCAGTTCGAAGGCGCTATATCTCCCCTAACCATACTAATGATTTACCGGACCCGGCACTCCAGGGATTTCGGTGAGTGGAGGAATTCCAATGTCCCAGGTAACACTGCGTCCGCAAAAGACGGCGATGCTCGTGGCCCAGCGCATCGTCTCTGACATCCAACGCCGCGGCAACACTGTCGGCGACCGCCTTCCGTCGGAGCGGGTGATGCTTGAGGAATACAACATCGGGCGCGGAACACTGAGGGAGTCGCTGCGCTTCCTGGAACTGCAGGGCGTCATCGCGCTGCGCCCGGGCCCGGGTGGCGGTCCGGTGGTGCAGCAGCCAGACGGCAGCGGGCTGGCGACCGCGCTGACTCTGCTCTTGCAGTTCGAGAACGCACCGTTCCGCACCATTGCCGAATCGCGGACGGCTCTGGAACCGATGATGGCCCAGCTGGCCGCGTCGCGCATGAGCAAGGAGCAGCTCGCGGAGCTGAAGTACAGCGTGGACCACATGGGGGAAAGCCTCGGCGACGAGGCCGAATTCCTGGAAATGAACAAACGGTTTCATGACATCATCGCGCACGGCTCCGGCAATGTGATGTTCGGGTACCTCGTCGAGTCGCTGCTCGGGATGCTCGACGGCAGTGCCATCGGCATCGATTATCCCGAACACCGGCGCAGCGCCGTCCACCAGGCGCACGCGAGTATCTATGCCGCTATTGCCGCCCGCGATCCAGAAGCCTCCGCCACTGCCATGCACGAGCACATCATCGCTTATGCCCGCTATGCCGAACGCAAGTTTCCCGAAGTGCTCGACACGCCGATATCCTGGTCCGCGCGCTGACTAGGACGGAGGGGGCGGACGGCACGGCCGAGAGGACAAGACCCACGTGAGACCGAATACCGAAGCAATCCGGCTGCGCAGCCTCTCCAGGGCCGCGGAGGCGTTCGATGAGGTCTGCACCTTGCTGCGCCCGGTTCCACGCGGCGGCGGCAGGTACATCGGCGGCACGCCGTCGGTTACCTGGGGCGTGCCCTACGGGGGGCTGCTCGTCGCCCAGGCGCTCGCCGCGGCGGCAGCAAGCGTACCGGAGGGGTTCTGGGTGCGGAGCCTGCACGGCTATTTCATCGAAGCCGGAGCCTCGAGCCGGAATGTGGAGATCGACGTCGTTTCGGTCCGAGACGGCCGCTCCACCTGCTGGCGCAGCGTGCAGGTGAGGCAGGACGAGCGCCTGTTGCTCACAGCCGACCTCACTTTTGCCTTGGATGCTAGCGGTCCCGCGCATCAGACCCCAATGCCGCCGGCGCGCGCGCCGGAACAATGCCTCAACGTCGGGGCGGCCCTGGCCGACTTCGACGATGTCCACGACTACTGGAACGATGAGTCCGCTTTCGACCTGCGCTACGTGGCGGATCCCCCGCGGCTGGCCGCCGCCGGGACCGCCGAGGCACATCCGCAGTCCGCGGTCTGGGTCCGGGCCATGGGTGTGGACCCGGACGACCGGGCCCTCAACTCTGCACTGCTGGCCTATGCCAGCGACATGTGCATGCTCGATCCCGTGCTGAAACCCCATGGGTTGTGGTGGGGCAGCTCCAGCGCCACCGGCTTTTCAATGGATCATTCCATGTGGTTCCACGCCCCCGCGCGGACGGATGAATGGATGCTGCTCGACCAACACTCGCCGGCGCTGCGGGACGGCCGGGGCCTGGCCATTGCAGATTTGTTCACCCGCAGCGGCTCCTTGCTGTGCACGGTCGCGCAGCAGGGATCCATGCGGATCCAGACCGGCGTCCCCGGGCCCAGGTCGAGCTGAGTTCCAGCCGAACTTTCCGGCGGCGAGCGCCTCGCGGAAGAGGCTCTGGCCGAACGTTCCCTTCGGTTTCTCTGGCATCGGCTCGCTCACGACAATCACCACTGTGGGACACCTGCAAGGGCAGTTGGACGACTCACCGAGCCAGTGCCGGCTGCGGCTGCGGCTGCGGCTGCTGGTGCCGCGCACCGTCGACTGCCGCCGGATAGACGTCAAAGCCGCCGATGAAGATGCTCGAATTGTCGTACAGCAGCGCACTGCCGATCGACCGACCCGGGACGTTGCCACTTCGGGAACGGGGCAGGTCGGGAATCCGTAGGTCTCGGTCATCCCGAAGCTCGCAACGGCCGAAGTAATCGGATCCGCACCGGGCAGTTCCAACGCCATGGGCGTGCAACCCCGAGGAAGGAAAAGTAGCACGCCAGCCAGCTCCGCCCCGGAAACGCTGACCGCCAGCAACACCAGGTGTCGGTCGGCGCGGCTGAATCCGACATCCACCGCGAGTTGGGTGGCGGCGTCATCAATATTGGCGTGGGTGGTGACAGCCTTCCCGATGCCGTCCGCACAGCTCGAGCGGAGCTGTCGGCTGGGAACCGGCAGCATTTCCCAGACCGGCGGAGGGCCGGGGGGCGGGGGGGGGACGGGGGGGATTACGAGCGGGCCGAGGGGGCGGG
>NZ_JBKKAP010000035.1:0-17638 GCF_046714615.1 Paeniglutamicibacter sp. | reverse complement strand
TTTAATATCTCCTACGCTTTTCCCCCCGCCGACGCCCGCGTTGGCTAACCAAAAATGTGGGCGGCCAACGCGGCCTTCGATCTGTTGCAGGAGTCTTTCTAGACCTGGTCCGCCTTCACGGCAAGGACCGGGTGCTCCGCCTGCAGCAGGATGCGCTGGGCGTGGGAGCCCATGATGAACTTGCCCACCTGGGAGCGCTGGCGCAGCCCGATGACGATCAGCGAGACGTCGTGCTTCTCGGCCAGATCCAGGATCTCCTCGGCAAGGTCGTCTCGGTGGACGGACTCCAGGACCCGCGCGGTGATGCCCGCATCCACGGTGGACGCCTTGATGCGCTCGATGTCCTCGGCGCTCGCCACCGACTTGTCCACCAGCGCGCCTTCGCGCACCGAGTTCACGATCAGCAATTCCTCGTTGCGAAGCTTGGCTTCACTGATGGCCGCACGCACCGCGGCCTCGCCGACCTTGGTCGGAACGTATCCAACTAGGATGCTCATACCTTTTCCTTAACCTTGGTTTCGGACAAGAGGGCGTTTGCCTTCTTGCGCTTGTCGATCACTGTCTTGATCATTGGCCATACCGCCACGATGACGAAGATGACCAGCAGGGTGCCGGAGATCGGCCGCGTGAAGAACCCTGTCGCATCGCCCTCGAGCACCAGCAGCGAGCGGCGCAGCGAGGATTCGAGCAGGCTGCCCAGCACGAATGCCAGCACCAGCGGGCCGGGCTCGAAACCGAACTTCTTCATCAGGTAGCCCAGCGCGCCGAAGAGCACCACGAGCATCACATCGAACATCGAGTTGCGGATGGTGTAGGCGCCGAGCATGGTGATCAACGCGGTGATCGGTGCCAGGATTGCGGCGCGGATCCGCAGGATCTTCACGAACAGGCCCACCAGCGGGATCGACATGATCAGCAGCAGGATGTTGCCGATGTACATGGAGTTCACCACGCCCCAGAACAGCTCGGGCTGCTCGGTGATCAGTTGCGGGCCCGGGGTCACTCCCTGGATCAGCAATGCTCCGAAGATGATGGCCATGGTGGCGTTCGCCGGGATGCCCAGGGTCAGCAGCGGGATGAAGGAGCTGGTTGCCGCGGCGTTGTTCGCGGTTTCCGGTCCGGCAACGCCCTCGATGGCGCCCTTGCCGAATCGCGAAGGGTCCTTGGCCCGTTTCTTTTCCACGGCGTAGGCGGCCAGCGAGGCAATCGTGGCCCCGCCCCCGGGCAGGATGCCCAGGAAGAAGCCCAGCACCGAGCCGCGCCCGATGGCACCCGAGGCCTGCTTCAAGTCCTTGCGTGAGGGCCAGACGTTGGCCACGGCGACCGGGGCCGCCGCCGCACGGTGGCGCTCCTCGAGGTTGTAGAGGATCTCGCCAACGCCGAAGAGTCCCATGGCGATCGGCACGAAGTCGATGCCGTCGGCCAGTGAAAGGTTCCCGAAGGTGAAGCGTTCGGCGCCGGTGAAGATGTCGCGTCCCACGGTGGCCAGGAACAGGCCGAAGGCCGCGGCAATCAATGCCTTGATCTTGGAGCCGCCGGAAATGGTGGCGACCAGCAGGATGCCCAGCAGGGCCAGGGCCGTGTACTCGGGCGGACCGAAGTCCAGCGCGAATCCGGCAACCAGCGGGGCCAGGAACGTCAGGCCGATGATGCCCACGGTGCCACCGATGAAGGAGCCGATGGCCGCAATGCCCAGGGCCGTGCCCGCCCGCCCCTGCTTGGCCAGGACGTAGCCGTCAAAGACGGTGACCACGGAACTGGCCTCGCCGGGAATGCGCAGCAACACCGAGGTGATGGTGCCGCCGTACTGGGCGCCGTAGAAGATGCCAGCCAGCATGATGATCGCGGTGACCGGCTCCACCCCGTAGGTCATGGGAAGCAGGATGGCGATGGTTGCCGCCGGGCCGAGGCCCGGCAGCACGCCGATCAGCATGCCGATGGCGACGCCGAGCAGGCAGTAAAGAAGATTGGTGGGGTCCAGGACGACGCCAAAGCCGTCCAACACCGGGCCGAAGAAATCCATGCCGTTTACCTTTAGGTCTGTGACTTAGAAAAGTCGGGGGATGGTGGTTCCGAGTGCGGCAATGAAGATCGCGTAGAACGCGGCAACAATCAGGATCGAGTACATGGTTGCCGAGCGCCAGCGCTCACCACCGAGCCACCTCATCCAGATGAAGCACAGCAGCAGCGAGGGAATCTCAAAGCCAACCACCGGCATGAGCAGCACCATGCCAACCAAGGTGGCAAAACCAATGGCTGCGTACCAGGAATAGGAGGAAAACTTTTCTCCGTCCTTGCCGCCGGTACGGCCGATGACGACCTGGACCACCGACAGCACGGCAACGACGAGGCTGACAACGAATGGCCACATGCCCGGCCGTGGTTCGGCCGGCGTTCCCAATCCCAGTTTCAGCGAAAGCAGCAGTCCTGCAACACCAAGAGCCAGTGCCACCAGTGAGGAGACCAGGTTGGCCACCGGTCCCGCGGGCTCGGGCGCCTCGGCGGCCCATTGGGCAGCGAGCTGCTCGGGAGTCAGGATTTCTTCTTCCTGAATCGCGGCTTCTTCGACGTGCGGCGCTTTATCGGCTCGCATAACGTGCTTCCTTTGGATCTGGCGTGCGCCGCATGGGTGGCGCGTGGGGATTGGGAACGGGCTTCAGGCTACTTGGAGGCCAGCGAGATGTTGTACTGCTCGGTCAGCTTCTTGTACTTGGCGGCCAACTCGGTCCACTCGGCGACAACTTCCTCGCCGGTGATCTCCTTCGGGGTCAGCAAGGTCGAATCATTGAAGGACTTGTAGGTGTCCTTGGCAACCGCAGCCTTGATCGACTCGGCCAGTGCGGTCTTGGTCTCGGCGCTCAGGCCCTTGGGTGCGGCAATGGCGCGGTACTGCGAGACCGGAACGTCGTAGCCGGATTCAATGGCGGTCGGGACGTCCGGGAGGAATTCATTGCGTTCGGAGGAGAAGACGACCAGCGGAACCACTGTGCCTGCATCGATCTGCGGCTTGGCCTCGCCGAGCTGGATGGTGGAGACCTGCACCTGGTTGCCCATGACGGCGGTCAGGGCCGGGGAGCCGGAATCGAAGGGAACGACGGTGCCCTCGATCTTGGCCTGGGCCAGCAGCAGTGCCTGGGCCAGCTGCGAGCCGGTGCCCACGCCGGTGGTGCCGAAGGAAAGCTTGGAGGCGCTCTTCTTCAGGTCCTCCACGGACTTGACTCCCGACTTGGTGCTGGCGACCATCACGTAGTCATCCTGCGACAGGCCGGCAATGACATCCAGCTTGTCCAGGGAAACTGCTTCGTCTGCCGACACGGCCAAGGGGGTGATGGTGATCAGCGATGCATTGAGCAGGATGAGGTTCTGGCCGTCGGCCTTCATCGCGGCGACTTCCTCGGTGGCCAGCGCGCCATTGGCGCCCGGCTTGTTGACGACAGGCATTGCCACGCCAAGCTTTTCGGCCATGCCTTCGGCTGCGGCGCGGGCGATCAAGTCGGTGGAACCGCCCGGGGCCTGGCCGACCGTCAGGGTCACCGGGCCGCTGGGGAAGGTGGCGCCCTCGGCGGCGCCGCTGCCGACGTTTCCGCCGCAGGCAGCAAGCGAAAGGGCCGCGGTGGCCGCGGCAACCGACAGCATGACACGTCGAGTGATTTGCTTCTTCATGGCGAGATCTCCTTGTTGAGGATGCGTGTTGGCTGGGGAGTCACATCTGCGAGTGAGTCACAACACGTTTCTTACTTCTGCTTGAGCCTAGAAAATAGTTATGATGCTTGTCCAACCCCATCTATGCATGGAGTGATTCCAGAAAGGTATCAATTGTTTACTTTGGATCAGGCGCGCAGCTTTGTCGCCGTCGCCGAGGAGCTGCACTTTGGCCGTGCCGCCGAACGGCTGAACATGACCCAGCCCCCGCTGAGCCGGCAAATCCAGAAACTTGAGCGCAGCGTCGGGGTTGAGCTGCTCGAACGCGACAACCGCAAGGTGTCCCTCACCGCCGCCGGGCACGCATTCCTCATCGACGCGCGGCGCCTGGTGATTTCCGCCGAGCGCGCCCCGCTCAACGCCCGGCGCATTGCCTCGGGGCAATTCGGGGAACTGCGGATCGGGTTCACCGCTGCCTCGGGCTTCAGCCTGCTCGGTCCCCTGCTGTCGGAAATCTCCACAAACCTGCCCAATGTGCATCTGGAACTCTTTGAAATGGTGACCGGCGAACAGGTCACGGCGCTGGCCGACGGTGACATCGACCTGGGCCTGGCCCGCCCGCCCTTCGATGAAAAAATTCTTGAATCACAGCTGCTCTTCTCCGAGTCCCTCTGCATTGCGGTGCCCACTGGGCACCGGCTGGATCTACTCCCCCGCGAAATTGTTGTCGAAGACCTGGCAGGCGAAGCCTTAATCATGCACTCGCCCACCAAGGCCCGCTATTTCTATGACCTCGTGGTGCGGCAGATCGATATCGAGCACCAGAACGTGGTCCACTCGGTGAGCCAGATCCTGACCATGATCACGCTGGTCGCGGCCGGACGCGGCATCGCCTTCGTGCCCGAGAGCGCCAAGCTGCTTGGCGTTGAGGGCGTGAGCTACCTGCGGCTTGAGGACATTGCGGAGGATGCGGTGGAGTTGCATGCGATCTGGAACCGGGACGCCCGGAATCCCGCGCTGTCCAAGCTCGCACAGATCGTGCGCGGCTCCCTGCAGGCGTAAGAGGTCTGGGCAATTCGGGCCTTGGCGGAGTTTCCCAATCCTGCGATACCCGACGGGTATCAAACAATACAAATATGGGCTTGGACATGCATCGACGGTGCTCCCTAGGCTGGGGTCAACGAACAACGACATCGCCCACCGCCACCAATCCACCTTCTAGTGGAGGCGCCCCAACTTTAGGAGAATCCCCATGGCCACATATACCCCAGCCGAACTTGCCACCACGCTCAAGGACGGGCTGCTCTCCTTCCCGGTGACCGCATTCGATGCCAACCTCGAAATCGACGAGGCCGGCTACCGCAGGCACCTCGACTGGCAGTCCAGCTTCGGCGTCGCTGGCCTCTTCGCCGCCGGCGGCACCGGCGAGGGCTTCACCCTCACCCCCGAGGAATCGGCCCGCGTGGTGCGCATGGCCGTCGAGGAAGCCGGCGACCGCGTGCCGGTGCTCGGCTCGGCCGGCGGCTCCACCAAGCAGGCCATCCTCAACGCCCAGGACTCCGAGGCCGCCGGCGCCCAGGGTGTGCTGCTGCTTCCGCCGTACCTGACCGAGTGCGACCAGGACGGCTTGTTCAACCATGCCTCGGCCGTCTGCGCCTCGACCTCCACCGGCGTCATCGTCTACAACCGCGCCAACGCCATCTACTCGGCAGACACCGTGGCACGTCTTGCCGACACCCACGAAAACTTCATCGGCTTCAAGGACGCCACCGGCGACATTGAGCACCTGACCCGCGTCTACACCAAGAACGGCGACCGCCTCTTCTACCTGGGCGGCCTGCCCACCGCCGAGACCTTCGCCCTGCCGCTGCTGCAGCTGGGCATGAGCACGTACTCCTCGGCCATGTACAACTTCGTTCCGGAGTTCGCCCTGGACTTCTACAAGGACGTCCGCAACCAGGACCACGCCGCCGTCACCGAGAAGCTCAAGCGCTTCGTGCTGCCATACCTGGACATCCGCGACCGCGTTGCCGGCTATGGCGTTTCCATCGTCAAGGGCGGTCTGAAGGCCATCGGCCGCGACGCCGGTTCGGTGCGCCCGCCGCTGCAGAACCTCACCGAGGCCGACCTGGCCGACCTGGGTGCACTGCTGACGCAGGCCGGCCTGATGCCTGCAGCCGCAGCCGTCTAAGGCACTTCCCGCAGGACGCACCAACATTACGACAGCCACACCCCCACCCGCGACGCAGGAGCAGCAATGTCCACGGATACCCAGCAACTCACCGGCCAGTCCATCCTGGCCGGGATCAACACCCACGGCAACGGCGGCGAGGTCCGGGGCTTCGACCCCGCCACCAACCAGGGTCTCGACCCGGCATACTCGCTGATCGACACCGATCAGCTGGCGCTGGCCACCGCAGCCGCCGAGGACGCCTTCGAGTCCTTCCGCTCCCTTGACCCGGAAACCCACGCCTCCTTCCTCGAGGCCATTGCCGCAAACATCGAGGCAGTGGGAACCGAGCTGGTGGCCCGGGCCATGGCGGAAACCGGGCTTCCCGAGGCACGGTTGGTCGGCGAGCGCGGTCGCACCTGCAACCAGCTGCGGCTCTTCGCCCAGGTGGTACGGGCGGGCGACCACCACGGGGTGCGGATCGACCCGGCACTGCCGGATCGTACTCCGATGCCGCGGGTGGATATCCGCCAGCGCAAGATCCCGCTGGGCCCGGTCGCGGTGTTTGGTGCGTCCAACTTCCCCCTGGCCTTCTCCACCGCCGGCGGGGACACGGCCTCGGCCCTGGCCGCAGGCTGCCCGGTGGTCTTCAAGGCCCACAACGCCCACCCGGGCACCAGTGAGATCGTGGGCCGGGCCATCACCCAGGCCATCACCGATGCGAACCTGCACCCGGGAATCTTCTCGCTGATCTACGGGCCGGGCGCCAGCATTGGCCAGGCGCTGGTGTCCGACCCGCGCATCAAGGCCGTGGGCTTCACAGGTTCCCGCGGTGGCGGCACCGCGCTGATGGCCACCGCCGCTGCCCGCCCCGAGCCGATCCCGGTCTACGCCGAAATGAGCTCCATCAACCCGGTGATCTTCTTCGCCGGGGCCCTGGCCGAGGACGCCGCCGGGCATGCCAAGGCCTACCTGGGTTCGGTCGTTGGTTCCAGCGGCCAGCTGTGCACCGCACCGGGACTGGTCTTCGTTCCCGCCGGGGATGCAGGCGATGCCTTTGCCGAGGCCCTGCGCACCGAGACGGCCAACGCCGCCGGGCAGACCATGCTCACCCAGGGCATCTACAACTCCTGGGTCCAGGGCGTCCACAACCTTGGCTCCCAGCCCGGAGTCGAGCTCCTGGGCCGAGGTGCCAACGGCGACACGGAGAACGCCCCCGCCCCGTCCATCTTCTCCACCGGGGTCGAGCAGCTGCTGGGCAACCCGGTACTTCACGAAGAGATCTTCGGCGCGGCCTCCCTGGTCATCCGCTACGAGGATGCAGCCGATCTGGCCACCGCCCTGTCCAAGCTGGAGGGCCAGCTCACCGCAACCCTGCAGTTGAACGATGCCGACCACGAGGCCGTCGCAGCAGTGCTGCCCATCCTGGAGCGCAAGGCAGGCCGCATCCTGGTCAACGGCTGGCCCACCGGGGTCGAGGTCGGGCACGCCATGGTCCACGGCGGACCGTTCCCTGCAACCTCCGACACCCGCACCACCTCGGTCGGCACCCTTGCAATCGAGCGCTTCCTGCGCCCCGTCGCCTACCAGAACCTCCCCGACTCCCTGTTGCCTGCCCCCCTGCAGCAGTCCAACCCGTGGAAGCTGACCCGCCGCATCGACGGCACCCTGAAGAACGCCGGAGAACAAGCATGAGCACAGCACAACCCACCATCGCGGCCATCGAGGTCGTCCCGGTTGCCGGGCACGACTCGATGCTGCTGAACCTCTCCGGCGCCCACGGCCCGTTCTTCACCCGCAACATCACCATCATCACCGACTCCGCTGGCCGCACGGGCCTCGGCGAGGTGCCCGGTGGCGAGGCGATCCGCAGCACCATCGAGGAGGCCGGCGAACTGCTCATCGGCGCCCCGGTGGCACGCTACCGCTCGCTGCTGCGCGAGGTCGCCACCAAATTCGCGGACCGGGACGCCGGCGGGCGTGGCGCCCAGACCTTCGACCTGCGCACCACGGTGCACGCCGTCACAGCGATCGAGTCGGCGCTGCTGGATCTGCACGGCCAGTTCCTCGGCGTTCCCGTCGCGGAGCTGCTGGGCGACGGGCAGCAGCGCGATGCGGTGCCGATGCTCGGCTACCTCTTCTATGTGGGCAACCCCGATGACACCGACCTGCCCTACCTGCGCGAGCCACACGGCACCGACGACTGGGAGCGGGTCCGCCGCGAAGAGGCCATGACCCCGGAAGCCATCGTCAGGCTCGCCGAGGCCGCCCAGAAGCGTTACGGGTTCAAGGACTTCAAGCTCAAGGGCGGGGTGCAGGAAGGGGATGCGGAGGTCGATGCGGTCATCGCCCTGAAGCAGCGCTTCCCCGAAGCACGCATCACCCTGGATCCCAACGGAGGCTGGCTGCTGAAGGATGCCATCCGCCTGGGCAAGCGCATGGCCGGAGTCGTGGCCTACGCCGAGGACCCCTGCGGTGCCGAAGGCAAGTTCTCCGGGCGCGAAGTGGTTGCCGAGTTCCGGCGCGCCACCGGCCTGCCGACGGCGACCAACATGATCGCCACCGACTGGCGCGAAATGGCCCACGCGGTGCGCACCAATGCCGTGGACATCCCGCTGGCCGACCCGCACTTCTGGACCATGGCAGGTTCGGTGCGCGTGGCCCAGCTCTGCAAGGAGTTCGGGCTGACGTGGGGTTCGCACTCGAACAACCACTTCGACATTTCCCTGGCCATGTTCACGCAGGTCGGCGCCGCGGCACCGGGTACGATCACGGCCCTGGACACGCACTGGATCTGGCAGGACGGCCAGGGGCTGACCGAGGAGCCGCTGTTGATCCGCGACGGCGAGATCAAGGTGCCCGCGCGTTCGGGCCTGGGCGTCACCCTGGACCGCACCCGGCTGGCCGAGGCGCACGAGCTCTACCTGGAGCACGGACTGGGCTCGCGCGATGACGCGGCATCCATGCAGTACCTGATTCCCGGATGGGAATTCAACGCGAAGTCCCCGGCGCTGGTCCGCTAACGCCACTTCCTGAAAACACCATATAAAGGCAGGGATGGTGGGGTCGTTCAACCGAACGCCCCGCCATCCCTGCCATGCTTAAGCGCGGACGCCGTCCGCGCCCACTTTTTCCCCAACGCCTATTCGGGAGGCCATGTGCAGGGAGTGCTCCAGGGCTTCACGATCGTGCTGATCCTGATCTTTATCGGACTGGCCACCGCACGGTTCTTGCCGCGCAAACGCGAATCCATCGCCACCGGACTGACCCCGCTGATCTACTACATCACCAATCCGGCGTTGATGTTCACGATGCTGGCCGACACCGACCTGCGTTCAGTGATCGGCGTATTCACCCCGATAGCGCTGATTACCGCCGCACTGACCGGCGGCCTCTACGCGCTGAGCGCCAAGCTGTTCTTCAAGGTGCCGGCGACCCGGCTCCCGGGAGCCGCCATGTCCACCAGCTACGTCAATGCCGGAAACATCGGCGTCCCGCTGGCGCTCTACGCGGTGGGCAGCACCAACCCGGTGGTCTCGGTCCTCATCGCCCAGCTCTTGATGATTGCTCCGGTCTATCTATGTCTCTTTGCCTTGGCGGCCCGGGCCAAGGGCAACCAGGAAAACAAGCCCCCGCTGGCCAAGACCATCCTTCGCTCCATCGCCAACCCCGTCACCATCGCCACGTTCGTCGGCGCGCTCTTTGCCGCCTTCAACCTCCGCCTGCCCGAGGTCATCAACATCCCGCTGAACATGTTGGGCCAGGCCTCCATCCCGCTGCTGTTGATGGCGTTCGGCATGTCACTTTTCGGGCAGCGCCCGCTGGCGGAGAAGTCCCTGCGTGGCGAGGTCTTTTTGGCCACCGGATTCAAGATGCTCTTCATGCCGTTGGTGGCCTGGGTGTTTGCCGCTTTCGTCTTCAAATTGCAGGGCACCGCCCTGCTCGGGGTCGTGATCATGGCGGCGCTTCCCACTGCGCAGAACGTGCTGCTCTTTTCCCAGCAGTTCCGGCTGGAAACCACGGTGGCCCGCGAAGTGGTCCTCTGCAGCACACTGTTGGCCCTGCCGGTGACGCTGGGGATTACGCTCCTGCTGGGCTAGTCAGGCACCGTGCCCGGTCTCCGGCTGGTTCAGAAGTTCGGTGCGCCAGCTGCGCTTGGGCTCCCAGCCCAGGACGGTGCGGGCCCGTTCGATGCTGAAGGCCGGGGAGGTGCCGACCAGGACTGCAGCCAGTTCCTCGCTGCCCGGCACATAGCGCGGCAGCAGCTCGCTCAACGGCCTGGTCGCCAGGGCGTCGGCAGCGCCCACAAAGAAGGTCGACCCGTTCTCGATGAGATCCATCTTCTCCAGAAGCAGGAGAAGGAAATCGGTGACGTCCCGGGCATCCACGTAGTTGAACAGCGAGGGCGCCGCCAAATCCGGGTCCTCCAACCGTTCGGTGACGGTGTGGCCTTGCTGGGTCGGCGCGCCCTCCCATTCCTCGGGCGCAATCACGTAGCAGGGGCGGAAGGAGGCGAACCTGGCCTCGTTGCCGCGCGCCGCGGCGAACATCGAGGCGACCTGCTCGGCCACCAGCTTGGACAGGCCATAGGCGTGCCACGGCAAGGTCGGGGTCATCTCGTCCAGCGGGAATCGCTCGGGCAGCCAGCCAGCAGGTGCCCCATAGCCAATGACGGTGGGGCTAGAGGCCAGCACGATCTTCTTGCACCCGGCCTCCAGCGCGGCGGAGGCAACGTTGTGTGCAATGGTCGCATTCGTTTTCAGGATCACCGCTTCCGGCGCGCTGAACGGCACGGCGATGGCCGCCAGGGAGATGACAGCATCCGGACGGACCGAGGCAAAGGCCTCGAGGGTTTGGTCGGTGTCCAGCAGGTCGACCGACAGGTACCCGGCCCCGGGCTCCGGGGCCTCGGGCAGGCGGTGGTCAACGGACGTGACTGCGTGGCCGGCGGCCAGGAGCCCTTGGACAACGCTGCGTCCAAGTCGTCCCGAGCCGCCGGTGACCAGAATATGTTCGGTGTTTCCCATATCCGCCACATTACCGTTCGGCCGGGACCGATTGCGGGCAATCCAGTGTTGGTCGTAGACAACCATCGGGCCCGACCCTATATTCGGGTGAAGTGGGAAGCCCCATGTCCGCCCGGCAATCTGCCAAGCAATACCAATCCTTCAAATGGAGCACCCCATGCCAGCGTCCGATCCGAGAGCCGAACAAACCATTGAGTCGGTGGAGCTGCTCCGGGTGCGCATGCCCTTCAATGCGGCCCGCAGTGCGGAGCCCGGCAACGAGAGCATCGATGGGTTCAATGCCTCCTCGCGCACCTTCACTTCCATGGAATCTTTGATGGTCAAGGTGACAACCAGCGAAGGGCTGATCGGCTGGGGCGAGGCCTTCGGGCACAAGGTCAACGACGTCACCTGGGCGGCACTGGAATCGCTGGTCGCCCCATTTTACCTGAACAAGCCCGCGGATCCGGAGCCCCTCAACGACCAGGCGCAACGTGCATTCCATGCCTTCGGCCGCACCGGCCCGGTCCTCTATGCCATTTCCGCCCTGGACATCGCCTTGTGGGACATCAAGGCACAGATCGCCGGGAAGCCGCTGCGGCAGCTGCTCAACCCGGCGGCGCGGAACAGCATCGGGGCCTACGCCAGCCTGGTGCATTACGGGGAAGACCCGAGGGAGGTGTCCCTGCAGATTTCCCGTGCCCAGGGCCTGGGCTTTGAGGCGTTCAAGCTGCACGAGTCCAGCTTCCCGGCCATAGCCGCGGCCCGGGCACAGGCAGGTGAGGCCGCACCGCTGATGGTGGACGTCAATTGCCGGTGGAATGAAGCCGACGCGGCCGCTGCAATCGATTCGTTCCTGCCGCTGAACCTGCGCTGGCTGGAGGAACCGCTGTGGCCACCGGACGACGTCGAGGCCCATCGCCGACTCAGCGCCAGGGGAATTGCGCTGGCCGGCGGGGAAAACGCCTCCGGCACCGAGGCCCTGGATGCCGCGCTCGCTGCCGGCGCCCTGGGTGTGGCCCAGCCGAGCATCGGCAAGATCGGCGGATTCAGCTCCATGCTGCGTTACCTGTTGCCCCGTTCCGACGCGGCGGTGGTGGTGCCCCATTGCTTCTACTACGGACCGGCACAGGTGGCCACCGCCCAGTTCATCGCCGCCATGTCACAGGAGGTCCAGCTGGAAGTCCCGCTGCTCATCTGGGACGAGCACCTGCATCCCCTGCATGCCGCCCGGGCAACTCTGGACCTTCCTGACACCCCGGGACTTGGATTCAACCCGGACGCGGAGGCGCTCGAAAGGCACCTGGTCGACCGTCTCCTCTTGGGCGCGCGAGACCCGGCGTGACGGGGTGAGCGGTAGCGGCGGAAACTCTGGTGGCGGCGCGCCCACCACTGGTGGACCTTCCCCCAACAGGAAGGTCGATGATGGTCTTATGAGTGCATCGATGTCCATTGGCGATTTCTCGCGGGCGACCAAGCTGAGCGCAAAGACGTTGCGCTTCTACCATCAGGTTGGCCTGCTCCTGCCGGCACGCATCGACCCCTCGAATGGGTACCGTTTCTACGTGGCTGAACAAATCTCTGACGCGCAGGTGATCCGTAACTTCCGTGCGATGGATATGCCTGTCGACCTGATTCGAGGCATTCTCTCGGCGCCGGACAGCCGGGATCGGGATCTTCTGATTGAGGGGCACTTGGCACGGATGGAGGTCCAGCTCGAGGCGACCCGCTCCGCGGTGGCCTCCCTTCGGAGCATGCTCGATCCATCGAAGGTTCCGTTCGAAGTCCAGCAGCGAAGACTGCCGCCGATCAATGCGGTGGTAATCCGCGAAACAATCAAGCTCTCCGATCTTGGAAGCTGGTACACCCAGGCCATGGAAGAGTTGGATTGCCTGATTGCCACCACCAAAGTGGGTCCCAGCGGACCACGTGGTGGCATTTGGGACACCGAGCTCTTTCTGGACGAGCGCGGAGAGGCAGCCCTCTTCTTTCCAGCCCACTCATTGGAGTCGACTCTGCCCGGGCGAGCCCGGGCAGAGCTCTTGCCTGCAATCGACCTCGCCGTGGCCGTGCATCGAGGAACGGACGACACAATAGTGGAGGTCTATGGGGAGCTCGGACGCTACGTCGCCCGCCATGGCATCAGCGTTGAAGGTCCCATCCGGGAAACGTACCTCGAAGGGCTGCCGGGCGGTTCGCAAGAAACGGTCACCGAGATCGGCTGGCCGATCCGCGACGCACATCGACCGATTGCGAACCCTTGTTGACTCTCCCCTTAGGGGAAGGGCGAGGGTTGAAGCATGAACAGCAAAGACCTTTTCCCATCAGCAGCAACATACTTCGATCTTATGGAAGGAACCGACAAGACCCAAGTCGTCACCGTGTTCACCCCTGACGCCAAGGTCTTCGACGACGGCCACAGCTACACCGGGCACCAAGAGATCCTCGGCTGGCTCACCGGACCCGCAAGCGAATTCACCATCACCTCAACGCGTATCTCAAGCAGCCGGACCGAAGACGGCGCCGTCGCCATCATTCGCCTGGAAGGCAATTTCCCCGGCAGCCCCGTGGACCTGCGCCATGAATTCACGCGGAGCACCACCGGGTTGATCAGCTCATTGAAGATCACCGCTTGAGCTCAGGAAGATTCTTTCGGTGCCGACGAATCATTCGGCTCCTCGGATTCCGAGGTCAGCGAATCCAGGAAGATCTTGCGCAGCATTTCCGCGGCGGGGTTGGTGGACGACTCGTCCCAGGCCAGGTACATGTCCGAATGGTTCAGGTTCGACAGGCCGTTGGCCCCGGTGATTTCCTCAAAGACCACACCGCGCGGCGTGAACTCCATGGCCGTAGCCGGAACCAGCGTGACACCCAGGCCCGCAGCCACCAACGCCAACAGTGCAGGGATCTGGCTGGCGATCTGGGCAATGTTCGGCCGTGCCCCGACCGAGTCGAAGAGCCGGAGCACCAGGTCGTAGAAGTACCTGGCCTCGCCCGTTGAATACATCATCAACGGCAATCCCACCAGCTCCTTGATGAACACGCCCTTGCCCGTGGCCAGATCGTGGCCCTCCGGAAGCGCCACCACCAAACGGTCCTTCTTGATGAGCTGCGTGACCACGCCGGGACGGGTGACAATCGGGCGCAGGATCCCGATGTCGATCGCGCCCTTGCTCAGCGCCTCCAGCTGGTCGACGGAAACGGCCTCACGCAACACCAGGGTGACATGCGGCAGATGCTTGGACGCCTGGCCCAAGAGATCCGGCAGCACTGCCTGGCCGGCAACTGCCGTGTATCCAATGACCACGGTTCCCGCATCGCCGGTGGCCACCCGGGAGACCTCCAAACTGGTCTTCGCGCTCAGGTCGAGGATGCGCCTGGCATTGGGCAGCAGGACCCGGCCTGCCGCGGTGAGCTCCACGCGCCGGGAGTTGCGTATGAAGAGCTGGGCCTGGAGCTCGCGTTCAAGGAGCTGGATCTGCCGGCTCAGCGGTGGCTGGGTCATGTTCAGCCTGTCCGCGGCTGCACCGAAGTGCAATTCCTCGGCCACCGCGACGAATGATTCGAGCTGGATCAGCGAAAACATCGATTCACTCCTTGAATGATTGGTTGTCATTTTTAGCTTGGACATGCATCGATGCAAGCTCCTAGGGTGAGTCTAACCACCCCATTGATACGGAGCCCCTAAATGTCGGAATCTAATCCAGACCTCTCGCTCTCCACCCTCGATCCCGGCGCAACCGCCACGAACCGTTGCATCATCACCGAGGTCAGTGTGACTCCCGTGGCCTTCGCCGATCCCCCGTTGTTGAACTCCGTGGGCGTGCACGAACCCTTCGCCCTGCGCGCCATCGTGGTCATCCGCACCGAGGACGGCCTCTACGGTCTGGGAGAAACCTACGGCGACGAGGCCCACGTCGCACGGCTGAACCGGGCAGCTGCCCTGCTGATCGGCGCTGACGCCTTCAACATCAACCAGGCTTCGGCACTGGTCACCGAATCGCTGCGCGAGGATTCGGGGTTCGGCGGGCACGGCACCGGCGGAATGGTCACCACCACGTCCCCGGAGGACAGGGTCCTCTCGGCTTTCGACGTGGCCTGCCTCGACATCCAGGGGAAGGCGTTGGGAGTTCCGGTCAGCACGCTCCTGGGTGGAGCGGTGCGTGACGAGGTGGCATTCAGTGGCTACCTCTTCTACAAGTGGGCGGGGCACCCGAACCACGAACCAGACTCATGGGGCGAGGCCCTGGACCCCGCAGGGATCGTGGACCAGGCACGCAAGATGGTGGACGAATACGGCTTCACCGCCCTGAAGCTCAAGGGCGGGGTCTTTGAACCGGAGATCGAGGCTGCCACGATCGAGGCGTTGCGCGAAGCGTTCCCCGAGATGCCGCTGCGTATTGACCCCAACGGCGTCTGGACCGTTGAGACCGCCATCAAGGTCGGGAAGCGGCTGGAGACGGTGTTGGAGTACCTCGAGGACCCCTGTCTGTCCATCGCGGACAACTCCGCGGTCCGCGCCGCAGTCAACCTGCCCATCGCCACCAACATGTGCGTGGTGTCCTTCAACGACGTGCCGCCGGCCATCGCCGCAGGCGCCGTGGATGTAGTCCTCTCGGACCACCATTTCTGGGGCGGGCTGAGGCGCTCGCAAGCATTGGCAGGAATTGCCGAGACCTTCAAGCTTGGACTGTCCATGCACTCGAATTCGCACCTTGGCATTAGTTTTGCGGCGATGATCCAATTGGCCGCTGCCACCAAAAACATTGACTATGCCTGCGACACCCATTGGCCATGGAAGCTTGCAAGCGACGACGTGATCGTCCCCGGAGTACTCGAAATCAACGGTGGCTCGGTCAGGGTTCCCACCGGGCCTGGGCTAGGTGTGGAACTCGACGAAGTGGCACTGGAACGGATGCACCAGCAGTACCTGGATTGCGGGCTGCGGAAGCGCGACGACACCACGTACATGCATAGCATCCATCCGGAATTCCAGCTCACCACCCCGCGTTGGTGAGTGCCATGCTCGTTGTTGTAACCGATCCCATCATTTCCAGATTCGCTGACCTGCTGCGGGAAACGGCCCCCGGCAACGACTGGGAATTCGTTGCCGGGCTTTCCACGGAATCCCAATCCGCGGCCATTAGCCGGGCCGAGGTGCTGGTGTGCGCAAGGCTCGACTTCCGGGATGCGGCAGCCTGCACCGCCGGATTCGTGCACATCACCGGCTCCGGTGCCGATAGGGTCGCCGTTGCCGACTTGCCAGTCGAGACGGTGGTTTCACGGACCTCCCACCATGAACGCTCAATCGCCGAACACATCCTCATGTCCGTGTTGGCACACCAACGCCGGTTGTCGTCCGTGACCGATCAAATGCGCGCGGGCATCTGGCGCTCGGTAGCCACCGAGACTGACACGGCACTGCACCGAACCCTGGACGAGCTCACGATCGGGTTCGTGGGGCTCGGCGGGATCGGCACCGAGGCGGTGCGCATGTGCACCGGGCTGGGAATGAAAGCCGTTGCCGTGCGCCGGAACCCCGGTGCTTCCGAGGCGCATGGTGCCAATCTCGAATGGGTCAAGACAATGGAGGACCTTCCACAGCTTCTGGCGGCAAGCGACGTGGTCGTCCTTTGCTTGCCACTCACCGAAGAAACCCGCGGGTTGATGGGAACCAAGCAGTTCGAGCAGATGCGCAGCCCTGCGTTGCTGATCAATGTCTCCCGTGGCCAAATCGTTGACGAGGAGGCTCTGTTTTCTGCACTTCGAGACGGAACGATTGGGGGCGCGGCCTTGGATGTATGGTGGGACGCACCCACCGGAACCGCTGCGCCGGAATCGGTGTCGAGGTTCGCTGCCCTTCCCAACGTCATCGCCACCCCGCACCATTCCGGACACGCCACCCAGACATTCGTTCGCCGCGCCACGGAAATCGCCCAGAATATCAACGCGTTCAAGGAAGGCCGGGTGTTGAGCAATATCCTTGAACCCGCTTAGCATGCCGACGCCCGGCCTGTGAAGTTGCCGAATCAAAGGACTCTGGCCAGTGGTGCACGGTTCGAGCCCTGAAAAACCAATGATTGATCGTGTTGCACGTTCACAAGAAATTCAGACCCGGACTATGGACGACCCTGCGTTCCGCGTGTTGGACTGTCCCCATGACTCAATACAACATTGGTTATATCGTCGGTTCCCTGTCCACCGGATCCATCAACCGCACCCTTTCCAAGGCGTTGATCAAGCTGGCTCCGGACAACCTTCAATTCACCGAGATCTCCATCAAGGATCTCCCGTTGTACAACTACGATTTTGACGCCAGCTACCCTCCCGAGGGCACGGCATTCAAGACGGCCGTCGAGGCTTCCGACGGATTGCTGTTCATCTCCCCCGAATACAACCGTTCCATCCCCGGCGCGCTGAAGAACGCCATCGACTGGGGATCACGTCCCTGGGGCACCAACTCCTTCGCCCGCAAGCCCAGCGCCATCATCGGTGCCTCCGTCGGTGCCATTGGCACCGCGGTCATGCAGTCCAACATGCGCAGCGTCCTCAGCTTCCTGGACGCCCCGCAGCTGAACTCCCCCGAGGGCTACATCGCCTTCAAGCCGGAGATCTTTGATGCCGAGGGCAACGTTTCCGACAGCGGGACGGCAGATTTCCTCGGCCACTACATGAGCGAATTCGGCGCATTCGTCGCACGCGTCCTGGACGCCAACGCCGAAGGCCACATCGGCGATGCGGATCCGGTCGAGGCCCCATAGCCTTAGCCGCCAACTAAGAGGGGGGGGGTGGGGGTGGGCCCCGACCACCCCCCAGGGTT
>NZ_JBKKAP010000034.1:0-9744 GCF_046714615.1 Paeniglutamicibacter sp. | reverse complement strand
TCCGCAAAAACGGCCTCTCCCACTGCCCCCTGCGGGGCCCAGGGGTTCCCGGTGAACCCCTGTGTCGTTTCCGGCATTCACGTGAGTCGGGCCATTGGCCGCCCCGGGTGCCGCGGCGATTTAGTCGATGAAGTCGGTGCGGTCCCGCGGCCTGCCCTGGACGTTTTCGTGTTCCTCCCGCTGTTCTGCGGCCTCGACGACCGCCGCCAGCTCGTCGGCGATGAGGGTCTCGCGCTTGAGGTGCCGCGTCCGGTATCCGGCGCGTCCCACCATGTGTGCCGAGACCGGTGCGGTGAGCAGCTGCAGCAACCAGGCCAGCACGAGCACCGGCAGCACCGCCCAGGAGCGCAGTTCCAGCCCGAGCGCCGACAGCAGCAGGAACAGGCCCAGCACCTGTGGCTTGGTCGCGGCGTGCAGGCGCGAGAGCAGGTCGGGGAAGCGAAGCATGCCGATTCCCGCGGCCAGCGACATCAGGCAGCCGACGATCATGAACGTCCCGGCAACCACGTCGATGATGGTGTCAAGCATCAGGCGTTTCTCCGATCCGTGACGAAGCGGGAGACCGTGACCGACCCGACGAACCCGACCAGGCATGCCAGCAGCACGAAGACCAGGTTGTTGGTGTGTTTGTTGACGGTCATCTCGACGCATAGCGCCGCCGAGATGATCAGCAGTAGGACGTCGGTGGCGATGACGCGTTCCAGGATGGACGGGCCCTTGGCCAGCCTGACGATGGCCAGGACGGCGGAAATCGACAGCATGATTCCGCAGATCCACAAGACAATGTTCATGAAGGTGCTCCGTCTTCCGTGCTCGGGGCCGCTTGTTCGGCGTTTAGCGCTGCCAGCTCTTCGGTGGTGCCCATCATGCGGATCAGTCGTTCCTCGATCAGCAAGACCGCTGCCCTGGCCTTCTCCACGCCAGCCTGGTCGTTGACGTTGAGCACATGCAGGTACAGCGTGGAGGAGCTTCGGTCCACCTCGACGACGTAGGAGCCGGGCACCAGCGTCAGCACGTGGCCCACGAAGGTGACCAGCAGGTCCGACTCGGTGCGCAGCGTGACGGTGATGACCGCGCTGGTGGTCCGCGGCCCGCGGAACACCGCCAGGTACATGACCTCGAAGCTGGCAAGCGTCACGTCCCGCAGGAACGTCCCGATGAAGACCACTGCACGCCAGATGTTGAAGCGCCCCGAAAGGATGATCGGCGGCAATCGGAAGACCCGCACCAGCAGCAGCGAGATGAGCAGCCCGAAGACCAGGTTGCCGATGGCAAAGTCCTGCCAGAGGGCGCCCCAGACCAGCATCATGCCCACCAGCAGCGGGATTTCCTGGCGCAGCGTGGAGCGCTGGCGCTGCCCGTTCTCGTCCTTGGCGTCGGCCAGGCGTTGTTCCCGATTCATCGTTCTTGCCCCTCTCCGGCGCCGAGGACGGCCTCGATGTAGTTGCCCCGCTCGAGCATTTGCCCTGCAACCCGGTCGGTGAAGTCAAAGAGCGGCCCGGCAAACACCGTCAGGGCCACGCCCACCAGCACCAGGGCTGCCGTCATGGCGAGCATGCCGTTGGGCAGCAGGGCGGCGTTACCGCGATCTGAATAGCGGCTGGCCGGTTCGTCGGCGACGATGTCGTAGGTGGCCCCGCGGGCCTCGGAAACGCCCACCAGCAGCAGCGGGTCCGGGTCCACGGCGTCCTCGGCATTGCGCCAGAACGCCCTGTTCCAGATGCGGGCAACTGCAAGCAGCGTCAGCAGCGAGGTCAGCAGGGAGACGCCCACCAGCACCCAGGCCATCGGGGTGCCCAGCTCGGCGCCTCCCTGGACCAGCCCGAGCTTGCCCAGGAACCCGGAGAACGGCGGAATGCCGCCCAGGTTCATGGCGGGGACGAAGAAGAGCAGTGCCAGCAGCGGGGAAAGCTTCGCCAGCGAACCGAGCCGGTCGATGTTCGAGGTCCCGGCCCGGCGCTCGATGAGCCCCGCCACCAGGAACAGCGAGGTCTGCACCACGATGTGGTGGGCCACGTAGTAGATGGTGGCGCCGAGCCCCAGCTGGTTTCCCACCGCGACGCCGAAGATCAGGAAGCCGATGTGGCTGGTCAGCGTGAAGGAAAGCATGCGCTTGATGTCGGTCTGCGCCACGGCACCCAGGATTCCCACCAGCATGGTCAGCCCTGCCACAAGCATCAGCGCGTCGGAGAGCTGGTTCCCGGGGAACAACAGCGTCTCGGTGCGGATGATGGCATAGACGCCGACCTTGGTCAGCAGCCCGGCGAACACCGCGGTGACGGGTGCAGGCGCCGTGGGGTAGGAGTCGGGGAGCCAGAAGGACAGCGGGAAGACCGCCGCCTTGATCCCGAAGGCCACCAACAGCATCACGTGCAGCACCGTCTGGGTGCCCGGGGAGATCTCGGCCAGCTTCACGGCCAGGTCGGCCATGTTCACGGTGCCGACGGCCGCGTAGATCATGCCGATGGAGATCAGGAACAGCAGCGAGGAGGCCACCGACACCACCACATAGGTGGTTCCGGCGCGGATGCGTGCGGTGGTGCCGCCCAGGGTCAGCAGCACGTAGGATGCGGTGAGCAGGATCTCGAAGCCCACATAGAGGTTGAAGAGGTCCCCGGCGAGGAAGGCGTTTGACACGCCCGCCACCAGGATCAGGTAGGCCGGGTGGAAGATTGACACCGGCCCGTCCTCGTCCCCGTCGGCCAGGCCCTGGCTGGTGGCATAGAGCAGCACGGCCAGCGAGACGATGGTGGAGACCACCAGCATGAAGGCGGAGAACCCGTCCACGACCATGGAGATGCCGAAGGGCGGTGCCCAGCCGCCGAGGGTGACCGAGTAGGTCCCGCCGTCCCAGACCAGGGCCAGCATCCAGGCCTCGAGGCACAGGGTGATGACGAGGACGCCGATGGTCACCGCGCGCTGGGTGCGGCGCCTGCGGCGCAGGATGAAGGCAAGTGCCGCGCCGAAGATCGGCAGGGCCACGGCCAGCGGGGCAAATGAAACGGCCGTCAGTGGTGCATCGATCATGCGCGCGTCCCCTCGTCCTTGGTGATGTCAACGGGCACTGACTCGTCGCCCTCGAATTCCGTGGTGTCTTCCGGCACCGGGGAGTCTTCCTCGAAGTCGAAGGTCGACTGCTGCGAGACGCGAAGGTCCTCGTCGTCGTCGGCAACCACGTCGGCCCGGGAGATCACCCAGGAGCGGTAGATGATGCCCAGCATGAACGCTGTCACCGCGAAGGTGATCACGATGGCAGTGAGGATCAGCGCCTGCGGCAGCGGGTCGCTGTATTGCTCCGCCCCGAGCTCCGCCTGGTACAGCGGGGCCTCGCCGCGGCGACCGCCGGCCGCCAGGATCAACAGGTTCACCCCGTTGCCCAGCACCACGATGCCCAGCAGCACCCGGGTCAGCGAGCGTTCGAGCAGGAGGTAGATCCCCACCGCAAAAAGTACGCCCATCACTATGAGCAAGGTGATATTGGTGCTCAACGTCCCACTCCCGTCTCCGCGTCGGAAACCATGTCATGCGTGTCGGTGGGGCTGCGGCCCTCGGAACGGTCGTCGATTTCCGAGCCCAGGGAACGCAGCACGTCGATGACCAGCCCTACCACCACCAGGTACACCCCGATGTCGAAAATCGTCGAGGTCACGAACTTGTGTTCCCCGAAGAGGGGCCAGGTGAATTCGATGGCGGCGGAGGTGAACATCTGCGCGCCGAAGAACAGCGGCACCGCGGCCGTGAGCGCGGCGAGCCCCAGCCCGGTGCCCATCAGGGTTCCCGGGCTCACCGGCGTGGCCTCGGTGAGTTCCACCCGGCCGCCGGCCAGGTAGCGGATGGTCAGGGCCAGCCCTGCAAGCAGGCCGCCGGCAAAGCCGCCGCCGGGGGTGTTGTGCCCTGCCAGCAGCAGGTACACGGAGGCCAGCAGGATGGTGTGGAAGAGCAGCCGGGTGACCACCTCGAAGGTGATGGAGCGTCGCTCGGGCGCCAGCGTGTGGCCGGCCACCAGCCAGGAGTCGCGCTTGGAGATCGCGAACCTCCGCGCCACGGCCAGGCCGGCTCTGCTGGGGCTGGCTCCGCCGATGGCCTCGGAGCCGTGGTCCACCGATCCGGAGGGCACCGCGGTGACGCGCAGCCGCTTGTCGCCGCGCCCGCGCACAAAGATCAGCGAGGCGACACCGGTGGCGGCGGCCGCCAGCACCGTGATCTCGCCGAAGGTGTCCCAGGCACGCATGTCCACCAGGGTCACGTTTACGATGTTCTTGCCCGCCCCGCCGGTGTAGGCCAGCTCCGGGTAGGCCAGCGAAATGGGGTCGGCCACGCGCGAGGCCATGGCGGTGGCGGCGATGTAGATCATTGACGCACCGAAGCCGATGCCGATCAGCGCACGGCCCAGCCGGTGGCCCGTGGGGTTCTTGGCCCACAGCTCCACGGGCAGGGCCCGCAGTGCCAGCACGAAGGCCACCAGCACAATGGTTTCCACCAGGAGCTGGGTGACGGCCAGGTCCGGGGCGCCCTGCAGTGCGAAGATCGCCGCCATGCCGTAGCCGCTGACCGAGACCATCAGCACGGCCAGGAAGCGCCGGTTGGCCTGCACGGCCCCGATGGCACCCACGACCATGATGAGCCCGATGACCATCTGGGCGGGGTGGTCAAAGGCGATGAAGTTCCCCGGGTCGGGGGTGCTGAGCCAGATCGCTGTCGTCGCGGGCAGCACGAGCGCCACGGTCAGGATCACCACGAGGTAGAAGGACAGGGAACCGCGCTGGGTGCGGCCGGTGAGCCAAATGGCCAGGTTGTCCACGCCGCCAACGGTGTACTTGTAGTCGCGTTCGGCGTCGAACACCGCCGGGACCTTGCTCTGGAACGCGAAGACCTTTTGGCGTCCCAGGAAGAGCAGCGCACCGACCATCATCGTCAGGGCGGTGAGTCCCAGCGCCGGGGTGAAACCGTGCCAGAGCCCCAGGTGGATGGGGGCCTCGGCGGCGGCGAACAGCCCGATGTACGGGGCGATGACCCCCTCAAGGACCTGCGGGATCCAGGCGAACACGACGGTTGCCGCGGTGAGCACGAGCAACGGCGTCAGGAACAGCACCGGCACCCTCGGGAAGACGGTGGGCGCGATGCCGGGCTTGGCGGCAAAACCGCCCCAGAGGAAGCGCGCGGCGTAGGCGAAGGTCATCATTGAACCGACCACCACTCCGATGAGCAGCACGACGCCGGTGGCGCCGTTGCCCTGGGCATATTCCAGGAGGGACTCGTAGACCGCTTCCTTGGCCACGAAGCCGAAAAGCGGCGGGAACCCCGCCATGGAGGCCGCGGCAATCGCGGAGACGGCAAAGAGCAGCGGCGAGGATTTGTAGACCCCGGAGAGCTGGTGGATGTCTCGGGTACCGGATTTGTGGTCGATGATTCCCACGACAAGGAAGAGCGTTGCCTTGAAGAATCCGTGTGCCAGCATCATGGCCAGGCCGGCCAATGCCGCGTTGGGGCTGCCCATGCCCAGGATCAGGATCAGGAAGCCCAACTGGGAGACCGTGCCGTAGGCGAGCAGCAGCTTGAGGTCGTGTTGCTTCAGCGCGCGCCAGCCGCCGATCAGCATGGTGGCCAGGCCAAGCCAGAGCAGCATGGGTTGCCAGAAAGCGGTTTCGTTGAAGCCGGGGGCCAGCCGTGCGACGAGGTAGATGCCTGCCTTGACCATCGCGGCCGCGTGGAGATAGGCCGAGACCGGCGTCGGGGCTGCCATGGCACCGGGAAGCCAGAAGTGGAAGGGGACCAACGCGGACTTGGAGATCGCCCCGATCAGCACCAGGGCAATGGCCACGTCGATGTAGGTGCCCAGGGCCGTGAGCTCCGGGGCCATCGCCAGGATCTCGGAAATGCGGTAGGTGCCGGCGGCATTGCCGAGCATGATCAGCCCGGCCAGCATCGTCAGGCCGCCAAAGGTCGTGACCATCAGGGCGGTGAGGGCAGAACGCCGGGCGCTCATGCGGGTGCGGTTGAAGCCGATCAGCAGGAACGACAGGATGGTGGTCAGTTCCCAGAAGATGAAGAGCAGGAGCATGTCGTCGGCCGTCACCAGGCCGAACATGGACGCCGCGAAGGCCAGCAACTGGGCACCGAAGGCGCCGGTGTGTGGATCCTCGTTCTTGAAATAGCGTGCGCAATAGAACAGCACCAAGGCCCCGACGCCCAACACCAAGAGGCACAGCACAGCTGAGAGTGCATCCATCCGGAAATCAAGATGGGCGTTCAGCGGGCCGATCCAGCTATAGAGCTCGGACGGCGGCGCATTGGGTCCGCCACTGGCGACAGCCTGATCGGCCTGGGTGAATCTCGAAAAATTCGCCACGAGCCAGGCGAAGGCCACCGCCGGAACGGCAGCCAAAACGTAGAACGTTGAACGGCCCAGAACTCGAAAAATGAATGGCGCAATTCCGGCAACGGCAAAAAGGGCAATCAGGACAAGGAGCACACGTATCTCCTATGGTCGGCGGGCCAGTGCCCTGGCAACAAAACGGTCAAAAGGCAGCTCCCAGCTTATCAGCCGGCACCTCCCGCCCGGTGATTTGACCCGGAATTCAGCTGATGAAATCTTGCGGAATAATATGCCTTTCCGGATTGTTTAAGACCCTACCCGCAATGATCAATTCTCCGGCACGCGTGGATGCATTAATCCGGAGCTCGCCCATAGTTGGTTCGATGCGACTACGATGCACCCATGAGCGAGTTTCCTGCGGCACCGTCGGCCTCGACCGACCGGCAGAGAATTATCACCAAACCCGTCATGGCATGGGCTTCCTGGGACTGGGGTTCGGCGGCCATCAACGCGGTGATGACGACCTTCGTCTTCACCGTCTACTTGACCAGCGACCTTTTTGGGGACAAGGACACCAATTCGGTGGTCCTGGGCAACGGGCTGGCGATCGCCGGTGTGGCGATTGCGCTGCTGGCCCCGGTGACAGGATTGCGCTCGGATGCCGGAGGGCGCCGCCGCTTCTGGCTGGGCGTGAACACGGTGATCGTTGCGGTGCTCACCGCTGCCTGCTTCTTCGTGTTCCCCGAACCGCGCTTCCTGGTCCTGGGCGTGACGCTCATTGCGCTGGCCTCGGTCTTCGCCGAGTTCGCGACGGTGAACTACAACGCCATGCTGCCGCAGATTTCCACCCCCTCCACCATTGGCAAGGTCTCGGGCTTCGGCTGGGGAATGGGTTACCTCGGAGGAATCCTGGCCCTGGCCATCGTCCTGTTCACGCTGGTGACCCCTCTCTTCGACTGGGCGGGGGCCTCGGAGACCGATGCGCTGAACCTGCGACTGGTCGCGGTGTTCTCCGCGCTGTGGTTCCTGGGCTTCGGCCTTCCGGTGCTCTTCGCGGTCCCCGAGATCCCGGGTGAATCCGGTGGGCCGCGCTTCACCGTCCTGCAGTCCTACGCCGAGTTGTGGCGCAGGGTCGTGGCCCTGGCCCGCAAGGACCGCCACACCGTCTTCTTCCTGCTGGCCAGCGCGGTCTTCCGTGACGGGCTGGCCGCCGTGTTCACCTTCGGCGGCATCATCGCCGCCGGTACCTTCGGGTTCCCGCTGCAGCAGGTGATCATCTTCGCCATCGTCGGCAACGTCGTCGCAGCCGCCGGTGCCATGGTCGGCGGGCTGCTCGATGACAAGATCGGCCCCAAGCGCGTGATCATCGCCTCTCTCATCGGGCTGCTCGTCGCGGGCCTTGGAGTCTTCCTCTCCCCGGGGGCCTCGGGCTTCTGGGTCTTTGGCCTGCTGCTGTGCCTGTTCGTCGGTCCCGCACAGTCCTCAAGCCGCGCGTTCCTGGCCCGGTTGGCCCCGGTCGGACAGGAGGGCGAGCTCTTTGGTCTCTACGCCACCACCGGCCGCGCCGTCAGCTTCCTGGCCCCGGCACTGTTTGCCGCGGCCATTGCGCTGGCCTCTCCCCACGTTGCCGAGGCCCAGCGCTACGGCATCCTGGGCATTCTGGCCGTCCTGTTGCTCGGGCTGCTCCTGCTGATTCCGGTGCGGGCACCGCGCCACGGACCGACCCCGCTGGATCGTGGCTTTTGACCCACATTGATGGTTGCATGGGGGCCATGAGCACACAGGAATCCGTGACCGTGACCGTAACCGGTGCCGGAGGGCAGATTGGGTATGCGCTGCTCTTTCGCATCGCCTCGGGAGCCATGTTCGGACCCAAGACCCCGGTCAGGCTGCGGTTGCTGGAGATCCCTGCAGGCCTGAAGTCCGCGGAGGGAAGCGCCCTGGAGCTGCAGGATTGCGCCTTCACCACTCTGGACTCGGTCGAGGTGACCGACAATGCCGCGCATGCCTTCGCCGGGACAAATGTTGCACTGTTGGTCGGTGCGCGGCCACGCGGTCCGGGCATGGAACGCGGGGACCTGATGGCGGCCAACGGCGCCATCTTCGGCCCCCAGGGCTCAGCTATCAACGCCGGTGCCGCCGACGACGTGAGGGTCCTGGTGGTGGGCAATCCCGCGAACACCAATGCATTGATCGCCGCCGCCCATGCACCGGATGTCCCGGCCGAACGCTTTACTGCCATGACCCGCCTGGACCACAACCGCGCGCTGGCCCAGTTGGCCCGGACCCTGGATGTCCCGGTGGCCTCGATCGGCAACGTCATCATCTGGGGAAACCACTCGGCAACCCAGGTTCCCGATGTCTCCCACGGCGTCCTTACCGCCTCCGACGGCACCCGGCGTCCGCTGCCTGACGCCCTGGCCGAAGCCCTCGGCGGTTCCGCCAAGGTGGCCGCGTGGCTCGATGAGACGTTCATTCCGCGGGTGGCCAAGCGCGGGGCCGAGATCATCGAGGTAAGGGGTTCCTCCTCGGCGGCCTCGGCAGCGGCGGCGGCCGTTGACCACGTCCACGACTGGATCTTGGGAACCGCGGGTTCCTGGACGTCGGCGGCGGTGCTTTCGGACGGGTCCTATGGTGTGCCGCGCGGGCTGATCAGTTCCTTCCCGGTGCACTCCCGCGACGGCGCCTGGGAGATCCAACAGGGACTTTCGGTGGGCGCGGACGTGCATGCCCGGATCGACAGGTCCATCAAGGAACTCGAAGAGGAACGCGACATGGTCAAGTCCCTGGGACTCATCTAATACGAAATCCCGGAAAGGAATTGGTTCGTGGAGCAGAGCGCAGTCTTGCATATCGATGGGTTGGAAATCGCGGTGCGCGATGCAGCCCAGGACGACCTTCCCGCACTGCTGGCCCTGCTGGCCGACGACGCCTTGGGAGCAACGCGTGATCCGGAGTCGAGCGCCGAGTTGGAACCCTACCTCGCTGCCTTTGCGGCAATCGAGCGGGACCCGTCGCACCGGCTGCTGGTATGCGAGAGCGCCGGGCGCGTGGTTGCCATGCTGCAGCTGTCCTTCATTCCGGGTCTTTCCCGCCGCGGGGCCTGGCGTGCCCAAATCGAGGCGGTGCGCACCCACGCGGACTTCCGGGGCCGAGGCCTGGGCAGGGTCTTTCTGGAGTGGGCCATCGAGCACGCGCGCAGCCGCGGCTGTTCGTTGGTGCAATTGACCACCGACAAGAGCCGCGCCGACGCCCACCGTTTCTATGAGCGGCTGGGGTTTGAGGCAAGCCACGAGGGCATGAAGCTGGTGTTCTAGGGAATCTCCCCAACCTGCAACCCCGGCTTACAGGCGAGGGGGGGGGGGGGCGGGGCGGGCGGCGCGCGGCCGCGCCCCAGAGATATATTTTTTTTTAATTTGTTGGGGGGG
>NZ_JBKKAP010000033.1:0-15958 GCF_046714615.1 Paeniglutamicibacter sp. | reverse complement strand
CCTGTGCGGGGGGTTTGGGGGGGGTGGGCTGGGGGTTGTGTTCCCTGTTTTGGGGGGGGCGGCCCCCCGGGGGGCCCCCCCGCCGGTCAATGTCGTGAAAATTCGTATCCGTGGACCGAACCGCCCGGTCAGTACACCGGACCCTCGGGGGTGGCGTCCACCGGCACATCCTCCGGGGTCCCCAGGGTCTTGCGGTCGCGGAACACCCAGGCGAGGGCCGCCGTGGCAATCACGGCAACGGCAGTGCCGAACAGGTTCATCTTGGGGATGTACGGGACCATCGCGAAGACCACGATCAGCGAGACCACGAGCGCGATCACGGCGGAGCGGGGGGCCTTCTGGCTCACGATGGCCTGGACGACCACGGCACCCATGACGGTCGGCAGGATGTAGAACTGGACGGTCTGGATGATGTCGACCGGGATCACGCTGACCAGCCACGTGCCCATCAGGCCCACGAAGATGAAGAGGGATGCCAGGTGGACGGTTGCCGCTCCGCAGATGGCGGCGACCGAGGCCAATTCGCCCTTGCGGGTGCCGGGCTTCACGCCGATGGTCGACTGGGCGATCATCGCTGCCGGCAGCAGCTTGTTGGAGATGTTGCCGATCATGAACGCCTGGTACATCGAGGAGGCGCCAAGGATCGGGAAGTAGGTCAACGGCTCAACGATCCAGATGACGCCGAAGACCGCTGCCAGCGCGGCGAAGGCCGTGATGATTCCGGCGACCTCGATGTCCAGGCCGGCGAAGAAGACCAGGTAGGCGGGGGCCGCCAGGGAGAAGAAGAGACCAATGATCATGGTGATCCTGCCCCAGCGGGAAGTGGTCTTGTCGAAGGCGCCAAGCGCCTCGTGCAGCTCTGTTGCTTTGCTCATGATGTGCTCCTGGGAATCTTGGCTGCGATTAGAGGCGGGTGGCGGCGTAGGTGATGGCAAGGGCAAGCAGGATGGCAATGCCCAGTGCCCATTCCTTGATCCATGGCCTGTTGACCCGTTTGGCGATGACCATCAGGACGGTCATGATCGCGGCCGAGGACACGAAGGCGACAACGTGCAGCCACGACTTGGGCAGTTCGCCAATGCCCAAGACCATGAATGCGGCAACCATGGCGGCACCGGGGACCACCATCATGATGGCGGGGTTGACCTTGCGCAGTGCCGAGTCGCCGCGCTTGAGCAGCGGGGTGAGGATGAGGGTGGCAATCATCCACATGGCTCCGCCCAGGCTCATGGCGGCCAAGGCCAGACCGAAGACCGCCTGGGTGTAGGTGGGGCCGCCGAGTTCGGCGCCGGCGGTCTTGGCGGCGATGGCTGCCGCGGCGGTTTCGTAGGACACCGACCCGATCAGGCCGATGCGCACCAGCACCGCAGGGGTGCCGAAGATTGTCAGCAGTGCGACGGCGACCAAGACCACGGCCAGCGAGGGGCCCAGTGCCGAGATGGCGCCGGCGCGGAAGCTGGTCTTGAGCTCGGCCTGCGTCATCCCGATGTGGGGCGCTGCCGTCTTGGCGGCCTTCATGTAGATGACGCTCTGAACAATGATGACCAGGAAAACGCCGATGGCGCAGGCCCAGAGGACCGGAGAGTTGGCGACGGCGAGGATGTCCGTGGAGTTGCTGTCCGCAGCGGCGGGCATTATGGCAGGTACATGCATGGGGGAGTTCTACCGTTCATCGAAGGGTTCAGTGCGGTGATAGCTGGCCTGTGATGATGCCGGTTGCCACCGTGCCCGCTCTGTCCTGAACCTGAAAGTGAAACCAGTGCCCCATGGCACTGGCGTGCTTCGTCGGTGAGCCACCTGTCCCGGTAGCTGCTCTCCAGAGTTTCCTCACGCGGCTGTTCCTGGTACCTGAGAGATTGCGGGTGCTTGCCCCTTCGGTGCCCGAGTGGTGTCCGGGACTCTCCAGCCGCGCGTGATCGGAAGACTATTCAGTTGTCAGCGGCTGCTTGTCCGCTCGTACCCCACAATACTTGACGTGGGTCACAGCGACTCTTTTGTGTCGCCGACCGAACGGTCGTGAATATGTATTTCCGATCCGGCCGGGACAGCCTATGGGGCGGAGCTTGCTTCCCGGACCGAGAAGACCCCCAGGGATCGACTGGGTTTCGGACGGACAGCCATTCCCTCGGGCTGCGCTGGTGGATAACCTTGAAAAACGGCATCGCGGCCACTCCTGGCCCCTCATGGCTGCCCCATTGAAGGGCCACACACCGATTCCCGGAGGCCATTTACATGTCTGCCAACAAGGACACCGTCAGGAAATACATCGACGGATTCAACAAATCGGATCACGCCCAGATCCTCTCGTGCCTCACCGAGGACATCGAATGGACGGTCTTCGGCCATTTTCGGCTCAGCGGCAAGGAAGCCTACGACCAGGCGATTGAAAGCCCCGATTTCAGTGGACCTCCGGTCCTGGAAATAGTGCGCCTGGTCGAGGAGGACGACGAGGTGATGGCCGAGCTGGTCGGCGAAGCGCACCGGGCCAACGGAGAGACCCTGCGCATGGCCATTGCAGAGGTCTTCGTGATGCGCGATGCCTTGATCTCCGAACGCCGCGCCTTCGTCATCGAGCTGACCGAGAACGACTACAAATAGGCGCAGTTGCGTGGCACCCGCAAGGCCATGCGATCCGCGGGGAGTCCCGTATGTGGGATAGGTTCTTAGGAGGGAAGCGGCAGCTTCGAACGGGTTGACCGGAGTTCAACAACGGGATGGGCAACTGGATGAGACTGCGGGAATACGTCGGTGCGGCACTGGGCATCGTCTCGGGTGCCTTGGCGAAGTTCATCGCCGATCACCTCGTCCGCCAGAACCAAGCAGCCGGCTGGACCGGGTTGCTCGATCGGCTCGACCACGCCTTGGGGTCTGCCCATGCGTCCAGCCCCATGGAATTGTCCGCCCAACTCGACAGGATGATGGCTGCTCCGGGCGCAGCGGGGCACGTGATCGAAATTTCGGCCGAGCAACAGCAGCTGGCCGGTCAGCTGCGGGATCTCTGCAGCGCCTGGGAACACGGAGCAGGGTTCGGCGCCGAGGACGTTCAACGGGGTCTAAAGGCCTGCGCGGAATTCCTCCTGTCCCTGGACCTGGAGCACGTGGCGCTGCGCGTGGGCGACCTGGCTGTTGCCGCGGCAGAACAGGGCGATGACCCTGAAACCTTGGCTGGTCAGGATTCAGTGACGACCGGAAACGGCGGACAAGTCCGGATCGACATCGCACACAGTCCTTCCATCAACTACGCCACCGCCCACACCCATGCCCGCATCCTCGAACGCGTGGTGCTCGAGAACCACGGCGATCAGGTGCGCCCGATCCTGGTGACCGCGGTGTTGATGAGCGGAAACCTGGCGGTCTCCGCGGTGGCCGATCGCCGCCTGGAACTCCCGCCGGGCGTCAGCACGCTCCATGACTTGGACGTGGCGCTGGATCCGGCGGCCTTCGCGCTGATCGATACGCGGCGGCCCGGCAAGCTCATTGTCAGGGTGGCCGAAAACGGAAAACTGATTGCCGAAGAATCCGGTGCGGTCGAACTGCTGCCGGCAAGCCATTGGCCGGGCGCCGGAACCCGGGCCAACGCCGAGCTGCTGGCCGCGTTCGTGCAGCCGCAGCACCCGTTGCTCACCGCAATCCTCTCCGAGGCCGGCGACCTGTTCCGCCTGCGCACCGGTGCCGAGTCCCTCGATGCCCGCCAGGGCGGTGCCGAGCGGGTGGACCAATCCGTCGAGTGCATCTTCGAGGTCATGTGCGCCCGCGGCATCCGCTTCGGCAACCCTCCGGCGAATTGGGACCTGGCGGATCTCGGGGGACGGTACATCCGCGGTGCCCAGGAGATAGTCACCGATCGGTTCGGGAGCGCGCTGGACACCACGCTGCTTTTGTCCGCGCTGCTTGAGCGCGTGGCCATCAACTCGGTGATCTGGCTAGTGCACGACCATGCGTTCCTGGCCTATTGGCGCACCCCGGACGGGGCACTGCCCAGCAGCAGCCTCGATGCCGAGGGCGCCGGCGCACTGGCGAACCTGGTCGCCGCCGACCACCTGCGCATTGTGGAGACCGCCGCGATCACCACCGACAGGCGCGCGTCCATTGCCGAGGCCTCCGCCGCGACCAAGGAGGCCTACGCCCAATTTCCGACTGCCTCAGATTCGCTGGCCTACGCGATCGACATCCGCCAGGCGCGGCGCAGCGGCATCAACCCGCTGCCGGCCCGTGGCGTCTCGGAGTTCGGCAAACCCGTCGTCGTCGAATACCGGGCTGCCCGGTCGGACACCCTGGAACGCTTCTTCAAGGAAAAATCCGAGCGCCGAGAGCCTACCCCCACCACCACTGGCAAGACGGCGCCGCCGCGCATCGCCGCATGGAAGAACGGGTTGCTGGATCTGTCCCTGCGCAGCCGCCTGCTGAATTTCACCGAGCGCTCCCGCATCCCGCTGGCGATCCCGGACTCCGTGATGGCAGGACTCGAGGACCTGGTCAACAACGGCAAGAGCCTCGAGTTGCTGCCAGCCGATGAGATCGGCGCGCTCGACAAGCAACGCTACAAGTCAGGGACCCTGCTGCCGGTCGAGCGCCGCATCGAGCTGCTGCTGTCCCGTGGCAGGGCCTACACCCGGCTCGATTCCGCGCCCTACCTCTCGCGGCTGCGCCGCATGGCCAGCCAAGCCAAGAGAATCATTGACGAGAGCGGCGCCAACAACCTCTATCTGGCCCTGGGTTCGTTGACCTGGTCAATGGACGGGCGGGCGCTGCGTTCGCCGTTGTTCCTCATCCCCGTCAACCTGCGACCCGCGGGACGCGGGAAGCATTTCCGCATCGAAATCGATGAGACCGGTGCCTCCGCCCCGAACTACTGCCTGAGCGAAAAACTGCACGAGCAATTCAACTTGCGCGTCCCGGGTTTCGAGGACCCGGTGCGCGACGGGTCTGGCATCGACCTCGAATCCGCGCTGGGTGCGCTGCGCGCTGCCTTGGTTGCGGCCGGCCTTCCCTTCCACGTGGAGGGAACGGTCGACCTGGCGATCCTGCAATTCGCAAAGTTCCGGATGTGGAGGGACCTGGACGAGAACTGGGAAACCTTCATGTCCGCGCCGTTGGTCAAGCACTTGGTTGATTCCCCGACCAGCGAATTCACCGACCCGGCGGACACCGATCTTCTCGAGCCGTCCATTGACCTCGACCAATTGGCTGCCAGGCTCCCGGTCCCGGCGGACGCATCCCAGCTTGAGGCGGTCGCCGCCGCGCATGCCGGGCAAACCTTCGTGCTCGAGGGCCCGCCTGGCACCGGCAAGTCGCAGACCATCACCAACCTGCTGGCGCACGCCATGGCCTCGGGGCAGCGGGTACTCTTCGTGGCGGAGAAGCGGGCCGCGCTCGAGGTGGTGAGCCGGCGCCTGAACGAGGTGGGCCTGGGCGAATTCGCCCTCGACCTCCACGACAAGGGATCGTCCCCGAATGCGGTGCGCGCCCAGATCAAGGCATCGCTTGACCACTTGGTCTTCGCCGACGAGGCGGGGATGGAGCTGGCCGCCAACGACCTGACGTCCTCCGTGCGCAGGCTGGCCGGCTATGCGCGGGACCTCCACGAGGAGAACGCCGCAGGCTATTCCGCCTACGGTGCGCGCAACATTGCCCTGTCCATGGATCCGTCCATTGAGGCGCTGCCGATCCCCGAGCCCTTTGCAGCGCAGGCCGGATCGGCCGAGGTCTCTACGGTGCGTGAGGCACTGATAGGACTGGCCGAAACGGCCGGGGTCGCACGCCCACGCGAAGAGCATCCATGGGGATTCCTCGGCGGCCCCATCACCATTGAACAGCAGGCACCCTTGCGTGAAGCCGCAGAGGCACTGGATCTTGCCCTGCAGGGTGCGGAGCATGTCAGACGAGATGCCTGCGTGGCTTCCCTGATGGAGCGTGCCCCTGAACCCGAAGGCCTGCGTCGCCTTGCCCAGTTGCTGGAGGGCAACGTCCCGGTTCCGGTCCTTGACGCTGCCTCGACACCCCAATGGCAGTCACGCAGCGAGGGTTTGCTGGCCGAGGCAAGGTCCCTGGTGCAACGCATGGGCTGGCTGACAGATGTCGTTGCGCCTTCCGTATTGGAAATGGATCTTGCCCCGGTTCACGAGGCAGCAACGGTTGCCAACAGGTTCGGCTTCCTGGGGCTGGGCCGGAAGAAGCGCCGCCTGCAGGTCATCAGCGAGCACTTCGGGGGCCGGTGGATAGGCACCGAGGAGAGCGCCCAGCACCTCGTGGCCTTGGTGGACGGCATGATCGAGGCCCGTGGACTGTGCGCGAAGCTCATGGCAGGCCTGGGCGAACTTGCCGGAATCACCCTGGACGGGCACTGGAACCCCTTTGTCGAAGGCGACATCCAGGCGGTCGCGCAGCAGCGCGGGGGGCTGGTGCAGCTGGCCAGTCTCCTGTCCCAGTCCGGCGGGGCCGGCCGGGACAAAGACTACGTCGCCTTGCTGCGCGAGGTCCTTGAACGAGACGCCCCTGCAGAGCCGGCGCTCGCCGGAGAACTGGACGGGATTACAGCAGCGTGGGACGCGCTGCGTGAGGCGATCCCCTCGATTACCCGCACACACTCGGCCTGGCCGGACGCGGCGGGTTTCCTGGGCCGGTTCCAACGCACAATCCAGGATCGGGGCGCCGGGCGCACGGCGGAGCGCGGGCTCGAACGCTGGGTCGCGTTCATCGGCACCCTGGAACCCCTGAAGGCCAACGGGCTGGAAGCAGCCTGGGCGCAACTGGCCACCGGAATGTTCCCCGCCGAGAACGCCCTGCGGGGATTCATGCGTGGCACCGCCGAATCCGCCCTGGCCGAACGGCTTGCAGCGCACGGGCTGGATGAATTCAGCGCCGACACCCAAACGCGCACCATCAAACGTTTCACGTCCTCGTCCAGTGACCTGCGCCAACACCTGGGCAAGTCCTTGCCCGAACTCATCAGCCGGCAACGTACCGCCCGGTTGAAGGAATCCGAGAAGCGCATGGGGGAGTTGGCACGGCAGCTGGAACGCCGCCGCGGCGGGCTGAGCGTGCGCCAGCTGATGGACTCCTATGGGGATCTGGTGACCACCATCCTGCCGTGCGTGCTGGTCAGCCCGGATTCCGCGGCGCGCTTCTTCCCGCCGCGTGCAGGGGAATTCGACATCGTCGTTTTCGACGAGGCCTCCCAGATCCGGGTCGCCGACGCGATCGGCACCCTGGGCCGGGCCAAGTCCGCGGTGGTGGTGGGAGATTCCAAGCAGATGCCGCCCAGTTCCTTCGCCGAGGTCTCCGTGGACCACGAGGATGATCCGGAATCCGGGCTGCTGGTTGCCGACGAGGAATCGATCCTGAGCGAGGCCGTCATGGCCAGGGTGCAACGCCGCTGGCTGTCCTGGCACTACCGCAGCCAGGACGAATCCCTGATCGCCTTCAGCAACAAGCACTACTACGACGGCAAGCTTTCATCCTTCCCGTCCCCGCGCAGCGGCACCGCCCATGCGGGCCATGACGGCTATGGCATTTCCCTGGTTCGGGTCGAGGGCACCTTCCATCGCACCGGCGCCACCGAGGTGCTGCGCACCAACCCGGTGGAGGCCGGACACATTGTCGCGGAGATCAAGGCCCGCTTCGATGCCTCGCCCTTTGCCACGCCGTCCATCGGCGTGGTCACCTTCAACGCCCCGCAACGCGATTTGATCGAGGGCCTACTGCGCGACCACGAGGACGAACGGCTCGGCGCCGCACTGGAAACGGACGCCGAGGGATTGTTCGTGAAAAACCTGGAGAACGTGCAGGGCGACGAGAGAGACGTGATCCTGTTTTCCACCGCCTTCAGCGCCAACGAGCGCGGACGCCTGCCGCTGAACTTCGGACCGCTGAACAACGTCGGCGGGGAACGCCGCCTGAACGTGGCGGTCACCCGTGCCCGCCGCCAGGTGGTGGTCTTCTCGAGCTTTGACCCCGCGGACCTGCGCGCGGAGGATTCCACCGCCTTGGGCATCAAGCACCTGCGCGCCTACCTGGACCTGGCCGCCGAGGGCACCCGCACGCTGGAAAACGGGTCGGCCTCGGCCGTGGCACGGGACCGGCACCGCGAGCAGGTTGCAGCCGTGCTGCAGGAGCGCGGGCACGTGGTGGCGATGAACGTCGGTCTGTCCGACTTCAGGATCGATCTGACTGTTGCTGATTCCGATCGCCCGTCCGAACCCCTGATGGCGATCCTGTTGGACAACGAGCCGTGGGCAGGGCGCAAGACGGTGGGGGACCGCGACGGCTTGCCGCAGGACATCCTGCGCAACCTGCACGGCTGGGAATCAGTAGTGAGGATCTGGCTGCCGGCGTGGCTCAAGGACACGGAATCGGTGCTCGACTCCATTGATGCCGGGCTGGAAAAGGCCGGAAGGGCGCGGGCGGCGCGGGAAGCTGCGCCAGCCGCCGGGCAAACCTCGGGCGAGGAAAGCCCTGACTTGGAGGGCAATCAGGAACCCGCGGCGGTGCAGCGGCCGGAGGGATATCCGGGCCAGGCCACCTTGTACAAGCCGTGGGACGTTCGCACGGTAGGGACACTAGGCGACCTGGACGAACTCAAGAGCGCCGCAGGCAAGAAGAAGGCGGCCGCGCTGCTGGGTGAAATCGCGGGCGCGGAATGGCCGATTCATGAGAAGCGACTGGCACGATTGGCGATCGGCGCCCATGAATCCGGCCGGGTTTCGGCGGCACGTGAAAAATCGATGCTGGCGGCCCTGCCCAGGAAGTTCTACAAAATTGATGCGGAGGGATTCGTTTGGCCCTCCAAGCAGGAATCGGTTCGATGGATCGACTACCGCACGAACTTCGCGGCACACGACCTGAACATCGAGGACATCAGCCTCCGGGAAATTTCCAACATCGTCTGTGCACAGGCGTCCCTGGCCGGGGAATCCGGTGTTGACGAGCTCAAGCGCGATGCCATGGGGATTCTTGGATATGGGCGCATGACCGAGAAGGTTTCCGCATGCCTGCAGCAGGGGCTGGAGCTGGCCGTACGTGAACAACGCCTGGAATCCGTGGCCGGCAGGATTCGCCCGGCTGCCTAGCCCGGCTGCCGCACCTCGGAATTCGATTTCCCGCGGGCCACCAACGCCTTGCCGTCGCGCATCACCAGGACGGCACGACGCCACTGTGTGGAAAAGTGCTCAAGTAACTTGATCAAGTTGGTTGTATGGTTTAACGATGACTTCCGAAAACACGCCGGACCCCATGGCCGTCAGGGAATTCCTCGAGGTGCTGCACCCCCTGCTGAGGCGAATGCGGGCAGAACGCACCCTCTCGCCGGGCAAGGTGGGAATCCTGCATCACCTCTCGCTGCACGAGCGGGCGACCAGCACGGAACTGGCAGCGGCGGTGCGGGTCAGCCCCCAGGCCATATCGCTGGCCGCGCGTGAACTCGAAGAGATGGCGTTTATCGAACGTGTGCCCGACGCCGATGACCGCCGCAAGACCTGGATCGTGCTCGCCGGGGCCGGCCGGGCGAAGCTGGAGGACGAAGCGCGGGCCGGCGAAGGCTGGATCGGCCAGGCCATCACCGGGCAGCTGACCGACGACGAGCGCAGGATCCTCAAGGAAGCCATCCCGGTCTTGAAAAAGATCGGTTTGGAGGTGCCGCGTGGCTGAAACCCGTTCCCCCATGGTGCCGGCGTTGGTCTACGCGGCGCTTTCCACTGCGATTGTCAGCTCTTTGGGCATGTTGCTGGTGCCCTCGATTTCCCAGGAAATGGGAGTGCCCGTCAGCACCGCACAATGGATGCTGACGCTGAACCTCCTGGCCGGTGCCATTGCCACCCCGGTGATGGGCAGGCTCAGCGATGGCCCGCACAAGAAGAAGCTCCTGTTGGTATCCCTGGCGATCATCCTTGCCGGATCCATCATCGCCGCCTTGGCCCCGAACTTCACGGTGTTCCTGATCGGGCGCACCCTCCAGGGCCTGACCTATGGAATCGTCGCGGTGACAATCTCCCTGGCGCGCCGCTACGTGGAAACCCCGAAGGTCCAAGGAGCCATCTCCAGCCTCTCGGTCACGGTGGCCACCGGAATCGGCATTGGCTACCCGCTGACGGGAATCATCGCCGGGCTCACCGGATTCAGGTGGGCCTTCTGGTTCGCCGCGTTGTTCGTCCTCAGCGCCATCGTCGTCGTCATCCGGGTCATCCCCAACGGCCCCGATGAACATGCAGCCTCGGCTCCCTTCGATTCCGCAGGTGCCACGCTGCTGGCCTTCGGGCTGGGCACCCTGCTCCTGGGGATCAGCGAAGGTCCCCGCTGGGGCTGGAGCTCGCCCTGGACCGTCGGCATCCTGACGATCGCCGTGGTCCTGCTGTTCCTGTGGATCCGGACCGAACTGCGCAGCGAGAATCCCCTGATCAACCTGCGGGTGTTCAGCAACGGGGAAGTGCTTCTGGCCAATCTCACGGCCATCGGCCTGGGTGCCGCGCTGTACATCGGCCTGTCACTGGCAAGCCTCGTCGCCCAGGCTCCCGCATCCACCGGCTATGGCCTGTCCCTGCCCGTTTTCTGGGCCGGCTTCGTGATGTTCCCGCTGTCGGTGGGCAGCTTTACCGCCAATCGGCTGGTGCGTCGCCTGGGCCACAGGTTCTCCTTGGCGACGCTGTTGCCCATCGGGGCAGCGCTCATGGCTGTCGCCGGATCGATGTTGTGGCTGGAGCACACCCACCTGTGGGAAATCCTGCTGGGCATGCTGGTCTTCGGGTTGGGCATGGGTGCGGCCTATGCCGCCATGCCGGCGTTGATTGCCCGCAGTGTTGCCACCGAGGAACTGGGCAGCTCGGTGAGTTTCAACCAGGTCCTGCGCACCATCGGCAGTTCCTTTGGCACTGCCATCTCCGGTGCCGTCATCGCGGCGCACACCTCGGCCGATCACCACGCCACCGCCGCCGGAATCGACCTCACCTTTGAGATCGGTGCGGTGCTCTGCCTGGTGGTGTTCCTCGCCTTGATCATCAACGGGGTCGCCACGCGCTTCCGCTCGGCCACCTAGCCATCGGCACACCGCGGGCCGTGACCCACGGCCCCTGCCGGCGCGCTGTCGGCCCAGATCTTGGCCGGGTGTTTCGCCCGGAGCTGCGGTGCGAGTTCGCCGAAGAACACGTCGAGCGAGTCGCGGCGCTGGGTTTCGGTGAGTCCCGGGCTTTCGAGTCCCAGGCAGAGCACGTCGTGCCCGAGAGCCTCGTGGTACCTGCCGATCCTCTCCAGCACCTCCTCCGGGCTGCCAATGGGCGCCGGGCCGTTGTCGATTACGTCGTCGAGATCCGTGAAGGGGGTCTTGTTGTGTTTGGCCCCGGGGGAGCCAAGGAACTTCTGGTAGATGGGCCGGTAGACATCCCGCCCGGTGCCCGGCGGAAGGCGCGCCTGCGGGTTTTGTCGTTAAACACGGCGTCCCGGGTCGGGCTTCGAGATGAAGCCCCCGCCGGGATGCGCCATATATAGGAAGTAGCGAACCCTAGGCGTCGTGGTCCGTTTCCAGGATCGCGGCCAGGGTTTCGAGCACGGACTCGGCACCCTCGCCCTCGGCGCGCAGCACGACCTTGGTGCCGTGCGAGGCGCCCAGGCCCATCAGCGAGAGGATGCTGGCCGCATCCAGGGCGTCCTCGACTGGCTCGCCTTCGCGGGCGATCGTGACCTCTAGGTCTTCGTTGCCGGCGGCCTCGGCGAAGATGGCTGCCGGGCGGGCGTGAAGGCCGACGCGGCTGGCGATGGTTGCAATACGTTCTGCCATGGTGGCTCCTTGTTTTCTTGGTGTTTCGGTCGTGGAATGTGGATGAATCGGGATGCTTAGGCGGCGACCTTGGCGGCCTCTTCGGCGGCAACCGTCTGCGGGACGGCCTTGCGGACGAACTTCTTCAGCACGATCACCAGGATGGCGGAAACAATCGTTCCGACGATCGTGGAAACCAGGAACATCGGCCAGGTGTTGTTCATGGCGAAGAAGACGAAGATGCCGCCGTGCGGCGCCTGGGACAGCACATGGAAGCCCATGATCATCGCACCGGTGATGCCGCCGCCGACCATCGAGGCAGGGATGACGCGCAACGGGTCGGATGCGGCGAACGGGATGGCGCCCTCGGAGATGAACGAGGCGCCCAACAGCCAGGCGGCCTTGCCGTTTTCGCGCTCGGCGGGAGTGAAGAGCCGCGGCGAAACGACGGTGGCCAGTGCCATGGCCAGCGGCGGCACCATGCCGGCGGCCATGACCGCGGCCATGATCATCAGCGGGGCGGGGTTCGCGGCGATCGACCCGGCGCCCAGGCCGGCCACGGCGAAGGAGTAGGCGACCTTGTTCACCGGGCCGCCCAGGTCCACTGCCATCATGAGTCCCAGGATCAATCCCAGGGCCACGGCCGCGGTGCCGGTCATGCCCGAGAGCCAGCCGTTCAGTCCCTCGGTCAGCTTGGCGATCGGCCCGCCCAGGAGCAGGAACATCAAACCCGAGGCGATGATCGAGCCCAGCAGCGGCACGATGACCACCGGCATCAACCCGCGCAGCCAGCGCGGGACCTTCCAGGAGGTGATCCAGCGGGCTGCAAGGCCGGCCAGCAGACCGCCCACGATGCCGCCCAGGAAGCCGGCGCCCATGAACCCGGCGACGGCACCGGCGGTGAAGCCCGGGGCGATGCCCGGCCTATCCGCGTAGGCGTAGGCGATGTAGCCTGCCAGCGCCGGGACCAGGAAGGACATCGACAGGTTGCCGATCTTGAACGCCACGGCGCCCAGGTAGGCGGCCAGTCCGGCGTCGGGGAGGTTGAACAGCGTGTTCTGGGCCAGGTAGGTGTTGGCGACATCGGTGATCGCGTAACCGCCGAGCAGGAAGCCCAGGGCCATGAGCAGCCCGCCGCCGGCGACGAACGGGATCATGTAGGAAACGCCGGTCAGCAGGGCACGTTTGAGCCCGGCTCCGAAGGATTCCTTGGACGTGGATTCGCTCGTCTCCTCGTCGCCCGCGCTGGCCGGGACGCGGCGGGCCTTCGGGTCCTTGGAAGCGGCGATGGCGTCGTTGATCAGCTTGGCGGGTTCATCGATACCGCGCTTGACCGGGACCTGGATCAGCGGCTTGCCGGCAAAGCGCGAGCGGTCGCGCACATCCACGTCGACCGCGAAGATCACGGCGTCGGCCGCGTCGATGACTGTCTTGGACAGCGGGGTGGAGCCGGAGGAGCCCTGGGTTTCCACGGCGAACTCGACTCCGAGTTCCTCGGCGGTCTGGGCCAGGGAGTCGGCTGCCATGTAGGTGTGGGCGATGCCGGTGGGGCAGGCGGTGACGGCGACGATCCGGGGCTTGCGCTCCGGGGCGGCTGTCTCGTCGGCCGGGGCCGGAGCTGCGGCGGGCGTCGCGGTTGCGGTCGCAGCAACGGCTGCGGCGGCGACAGCCGGGTCGTCGGAAAGCACCGCGGAAACCAGCTCCACGATTTCGTCTTCGCTGGTGGCGGCGCGCAGGGCAGCGGTGAAGGGCTTCTTGACCAGGGCCCGGGCCAGCTTGGAGAGCAGTTTCAGGTGAGTCTGGTCGGCACCTTCGGGGGCGGCGATGAAGAAGACGAGGTCGGCCGGGCCGTCCTTGGCACCGAAGTCCACTGCCGGGGCCAGCCGGGCCATGGCGAGGGTCGGTTCGAGCACCGCGGCGGAACGGCAATGCGGGATCGCGATGCCGCCGGGGACGCCGGTGGCGGTCTTGGCCTCGCGGGTCTTGGCGTCGGCCGCCAGTGCGTAGGAGTCGGAGGTGCGGCCCTCGGCGGCGACCAGCGCGACCAGGTGCTCAATGACCTCGGTGGTGCTGGCGCCCAGATTGGCGTCGAGGCTGACAAGACCGCGATTAATGAGTTCGATCATGACATCGTCCTTGGGATCAGGGTCAGCTCTTCGACGCTCACGGCGTCGGGAGCCAGTTGGATGGGGGTGGGGATTGCGGAGCCCGGAAGGGACGCCGCGGCCGAGCCGTAGGCCACGGCGCGGGCCAACCGCCCGGGAGCGGTTTCACCTGCTTCATCTGCAAGCAGGTATCCGGCCAGGGCCGAATCTCCCGCGCCAACAGTGGAGCGCGGGGTGATCGGTGCGTGGGTTGCGTGCCAGGCGCCGTCGGCGTTGACCAGCACCGCGCCGTTTGCGCCCAGGGTGGCCAGCACGGCGCCGACCCCCCGGTCCAGCAGCGCCCGGGCCGCCGCGGCCGTTGAGGCGGGCGAATCCTCGAAGCCCTCCCCCGAGCCCTGGCCGGCAAGCTCGGCCAGTTCCTCGGCGTTGGGCTTGATGAGATCCGGGAGCTGTTGCACATGCGCGGCGAACAACGCCCGAAGCGGTGCCTCGGAGGTGTCGACGGCAATCTTCGGGGCCGCATCGCCTAGGCGCTCGCGCACCGTGGCGACCAGTTCCGCGTAGAAGCCTGGGTCCGCGCCCGGCGGCAGCGAGCCTGCCAGCACCAACCACGAGGCGGAGCGGGAGGCGTCCACGACCACGCGCACGATCTCCTCGAGCACCGCGGCGTTCAGCACTGGGCCCTGTTCGTTGATCTTGGTGGTGGTGCCGTCGGGATCGGTGAGCGTGATGTTGGTGCGCAGCAGCGCACCGATGTGCACCGAGCGGTGCTCCAGGTCATCGGCGACCAGCCGGCGCAGCAGCGGGTCGGTCTCCGCGCCGGGCAGCACAGCGAGGGTCTTGACGCCCGCGGATGCTATGGCGCGGGAGACGTTGACTCCCTTGCCGGCTGCCTGGGTGTGGCTGCCCAGGGAGCGCTGGACGCCGCCGTGGGCCAGCGGGGCACCGAGTTCGATGGTGGTGTCCAGCGCCGGGTTCATGGTCAGGGTGACGATCATGCCAGCACCACCTCCACGTCCGCCGCTTCCAGGGCCGCGGCCAGTTCGCCGGTCGGGGCGGCCTCGGTGACCAGGGTGTCGATCGCATCGAGCTTCGCGAATTGCACGAGGGTGAGCCTTTCGAATTTGGAGGAGTCGGCCAGCACGATGACGCGTTGGGCGCTGGAGACCATGGCGGTCTTGACCGTGGCTTCCATGGGGTCAGGGGTGCTCAGCCCGAAGTTCGAGTGCAGGGCGTTGGTGCCGATGAACGCAATGTCGGCGCTGAGCCGGGAGAACTGGTCGACGGTTCCGGCGCCGGTGGCGGCGCTGGTCAGCCCGCGCACCCGGCCCCCGATGAGTTCCAGGGGGATCTGCGGGTTGGCCGCGATGCGCGCGGCGATGGGAAGTGCGTGGGTGATCACCAGTGAGGGGGTGTTGGCGGAGTTCTGGGCGATCAGTCCGGCCAGGATCTCGGTGCTGGTTCCAGCGTCCAGCATGACCGAGACGCCGTCGCCGGGCATCAGCAGGTGGGCCGCCCGGGCAATGCGTCCCTTGGCCTCGGCGTGGATGGTGCTGCGCTCGCTGTGGCTTTCTTCCCGTGTGCTGGCGGCAAGCGTGGAGACCGCGCCGCCGTGGACGCGGCGCAGCGTGCCCTCGGACTCGAGCTGGGCCAAATCCCGCCTGACGGTCTCGCGGGTGATGTCGAAGCGTGCCGAGAGCTCGGCGACGGTGACCTTCCCGTTGCCGGCGATCATCTCGGTGATCAGGCGGTGCCGCTCTTCGGCAAACATTGCTTCCTCGCATCCAGTGACGTGCCACACATGTATCTGTGTTTGAATGACTTTATGCCCGTTTGTGTGGCAACGTCAAGTGGATTCTGCGGAGGATTTGCGTTTAGCTGACGTTCGTGGGGGAAGTGTGGGAATTCGCGGCGGCAGGGTTGCGACGATGACCTGCGGATTGATCGCCCACGAGCCTGATGTTTGCCCCCTGGCGCCGTTCGCGTTTTGTTTTCGTGGCGGCATGGCGTCCAAGCCAAGAAAGACCAAGGTGTCCGCTGAAAACACGCTGGCCGTGGCCCAGGAAATTGAGGGGGGCCGGCCCCGCCCCACCCAAACAAAACACAACGC